>NZ_CADEPK010000371.1 GCF_902829255.1 Metabacillus niabensis
ATCGTTAACAACAATAAATCTATTATTATAATAATGCTCATCTTCTATCATTTTAACCATAAACATATTCTCCTTTTAGCTCAAAATTTAATATAGCCGTTTTGTATAACTTTCTTCAAGCATACGAGTAACATCCTTGTTTCGAAATTGAGAATGAGCAGATAACATCTTTGAAGCAGAAGGCAGCATCTCTTTATTCATCCAAGAATTCGTGTCCCATAATTTTGAACGTTTGAAGACTTTGGCACAATGAATAAAACACTCCTCAACTTCAACACCTATGCCTATAAGTGGTTTTCGCTCCTTCACTTTCATTTTTTCAAGTAATTGTTCATCATGTATTAAAGTTGCCCTTCCATTCACCCTAAGCGTTTCTTCCATTCCAGGTATGATAAAAAGAAGACCTACTCTCGAGTTTAATAAAATATTTCGCATAGAATCTATCCTTCTATTTCCTGGTCTCTCATGTATAATTAAATGTTTTTCATCTAAAACAACAACAAACCCTGGGGCATCCCCTCTTGGAGAAACGTCACAAAAGCCCCCATCATCTGATGTGGAAATGACTAAAAATGGTGATTTTGAAATGAAGTCAGTACAATGCTCGTCTAAATACGGAATAACCTTTCTTTTTACTAACTCACTCGGAAAACCAATAATTGAACGCAACTCTTCTTCTGTTTCAACTATATTTTTAAATTTTTGATTTCATTTCAAATAGGTTGCCTCCCTCTTCAAACAATGAAATCAATCATTCATTAGTACCATTCGAAAATCAAATTTCATGTCCAGCTAGCATGAACGATTTTATTTAAGAAAGTACACGTTTAACAGTTCTTTAAATCTTTTTTTAAATAGTAATGTTTAAAATCTCTACCTACATTATCTATTGTCCCAAACACTTGATACCCATTCTTCTCATAAAAACCTAAAGCTTGAAAACTCAAAGTATCTAGCTTAATAAAATCACATTGTTTTTCTATCGCAATTGTCTCTATTTCTCGCAATAATTTTGTTCCATATCCCATTTTTCTAATCTCCTCATCTAAATAGAACATATATACTTCTAACCAATTCCAACATATTGCAGCAGTTATTCCGCCATGAACATTTCCATTCTCATCCTTGATAAACAAGCCAATATCTTCATATCTCCCTCCTAAATCTTTAGGAAAATGCATTAAATTAAACTTAAAAAGTCCATCATTAATATATTGTTTAGCGTTTTTATCTAGCTCTTTTGAGATTACTAAATTCATCATTAACACTCCTTTATATTTATCTGTAATTTTATTCTAAGTTAAGCTCTATTCTCATCACGGATGTATCTGAAAAAACATTAGAGTACTAGTAAGTCAACGACTATTATTTCAACCGATATCCTCACGAAATTATAGAATAAATACAAGTATCCGTAAGTTTCCTACCATCTGCCGATAAATCCTCTTGCCGTAATATCCCTTCTAACTTGAACATGAGCTTCTCTGGAATAGAACGACTTTTCATATTAGTTGATTCACACCTTATTTCAATTCTTTTGAACTTGATTTTGCTTATTCCGAAATGAACTAACTCTTTAATCGCTTCCGTCATATATCCATTGCCGCTGAACCTAGTATTTATCCAATATCCTATCTCACACTTAGGAATGTCCCAATTTATCCCATGAATACTTGTTGAGCCAATAAATTCATTTGTGTCTTTGAGAAAGATAAGAAAACGAAAACTTTCTCTTTTTAAAAACTTAATATGTGCTTCTCTTAAGTTTATTTCCGTTTCTTCAGCAGTAGGAATTTTTTGGGCAAATGGTAGCCATATTTTTAATTCATGAAAGGAATCTCGGATAGCCATATTCACAACTGTTCCATCTCCAGTTTGTTTTGGTGCCCGTAATATCAATCTACTCGTTTCCAATTGTAATGGAATATCTAACAATAATGGATTCATCTTATATACTCCTCTCTAATTTAATGGATGAATAGAAAAAATGGGAACAAAAAAACTCTCGCCAACAAGATAAACTATCTTGAGGACGAGAGTCATAGCTTCGTGGTACCACCTCAGTTTGTTGATCTGTTACCAGATCAACCTCTTATAGGTAACCAATTATTGAATTGATTATACCTCATCTCGTTAACGGGAGATTTCCGTCACAGTATCACTTGAGTTCACTTATCTACGTTCCATGTGCAGCTCCGAGTCTTTTTTCAATACGATAATACTACTCCCTTCCACCAAATAGGAGCTCTCTGAAAATATCATTCATACTTACTCTTCTCTTCATGGCTAATTTTCATTATAGAATTAAATAGATTTTATTGGAAGGAAATGGGTTTGTCAATACCATTAAACTTTATTTAGGGAGATTTAATTGCCAGGAAACCCCGAACCGATCATTTAGCCAGCCAAACCTTTTACTAAAGCCATAATCCCCTAATGGCATAAGCTCTTGACCACCTTTGTTGAGGTTATGATATAGAGTATCAAGTTCTTCTTCCGTATCACAGGTAACAAAAATTGAAAATGAAGGTGTAAAGGTAAACGGATGCTTTAGATTACTGTCAATGCACATAAATTCCTGCCCTTTTAAGGTGAAAGTTGCCTGCATCACTGTTCCTTCATCTCCCGCTTCATTTGCTCCATAGCGGACAATACTAGTGATCTCTGAATCCTTAATGAGAGAAGTATAGTAATTCATCGCTTCCTCTGCTTTGCCATCTTGAAACATCAAAAATGGTGTTACCTTTCCCACTATAAATCGACTCCTTTTATTTTCATTAAGTATCTCAAAATGTCTCCACCTACTTCTATAATGACTTCATTATTTTCTCGGGCTATTCCTACTTGTTTGTGTAGTGCTTAATAAGATGACTCAAGATTGTACTATCATAAGTAATTTTTATAATATCCTTATATTTACATTTTCGTATTTACACACACAATTAGAAAGATTACTATTATTAAAAGACCAAAAATGAAAAGGTGTAATATTATGAAAAATATCTATTTTTTCTTTCTCTTTTTACTATCCTTAGCAGTGTTATATTTTTCTAAAGATCCTAACTTTGCTGATTATGCTAGGTGGATAGGATTTGGAATTATGATAATGATTTGCATCTATATGTTTATTATGAATAAGAACTCAAAATTAAAAATAGTAATTATATGTTTATATCTTGTTTTTTTGACATCGGTCTTTTTTTATAGTTGATTTGTTTGAGTAGATGTACTAGTTATCATAATACAACTATACGTAATTAGAGAAAGATTCAGCTCCTTATGCATCAACTGTTTTGTATCTTTACTTTCAGTCTCAACTAAACTGAACTTCCCTTCATTTTTTGCCATTC
The DNA here is from genome assembly GCF_902829255.1 of Metabacillus niabensis. Taxonomy (GTDB): domain Bacteria; phylum Bacillota; class Bacilli; order Bacillales; family Bacillaceae; genus Metabacillus; species Metabacillus niabensis. The sequence continues at coordinate 3,351 of NZ_CADEPK010000371.1, forward strand.
ATTCTCTAAAATACTCATTTCCAATAAACTCCAGTATTCATCACCATTTTTTCTTGAGTCTCTTAGCAATCCCTCTTTAATAAAACCTGCCTTTTCATAGCAAGCGATGGCAGAAAGATTAAAATCAAAAACTCCAAGGCTAACTCGATGTAAGTGTAAATCATCAAAAGCAATCGATAAAATTTCCTTAATCATTTGCTGGCCGATTCCTTTTCCTCTAACATGTTTATTACCAACTAAGACTTTTCCAATTCTTGCTGATCTATTTTTTCTATCTATCTTCCCTAAAGAGATATGACCAATAACTTTATGAGTCTCACACTCAATTACTTTATAAATGAATATTTCTGAATCCTTACGATTTGCATTTTCCATATACCGTTCTAACTGAGAGGTCGTTAACGGAAATTCAAATGCAGGTCCACCCCATTGAAGCAGAAATGAAGGGGAATCAATCCAGTCGATAAGCTGCTCAAAATCTGGACGGTCAAAATATTTTAACTCAATCATTTATACACTCCTTGCTGTAAACAGCTAATACTTATATGTAAAATAATAAGTGGCAACTAGCACTTTGCTAACACATATACGATTTCATCCTTTATTATATTCTGGTAAATTACAGAATTCCCTTGTGAAAAAGGGATAGCAATTTACTTTTTCGCGGAAACAAACTCACCTAATCCATATGACAAAAACTATTACCCCTCACTTTTAATTCTCACTAGTACCACTGCTCTAAAGCAGGAGTTTACTGAAAACAGCCTAGTAAAAAAACTAACAATCGTCCTTTAAGAAGACTTTGTTAGATTTTTTTGTTGCCTTTTAAAACATTACGTTATAAAAATCGCTCCATACCCCATTGCTCCTATAATGACAAGCGCAGGGTGTACCTTCAACCTTTCTAGTAGTAAAAAACTGATAACAATTAGAAAAAGTGTTTGCCAAATTCCAGTATCAATGTAGGCGGTAGAAAAAAAACTAAATGCCATGACCCCAAGTAAAACAGCAATTGTCGGCCTAATATAGGTTGTCATTCTTTTTACCTTTGGAGAATCTTTATACTTATATAAAAACCCTAATAATACGATCATTAAAATTAATGATGGGGCAACTGTCGCAAATATACCTATAAATCCTCCAAAAATCCCCCCTTGTTGATAACCAATATAACCGGCCATCTTTGTGGCGATTGGACCTGGAAGCGCATTTCCTAATGCAAGCACCTCGCTAAATTCGTTTACACTCATCCAACCGTAACGATCGACAACCTCATTTTCAATCAATGGAATGGAAGCTGGACCTCCTCCGTATCCAAGTATTCCCGGTATAAAAAAGGCAAGGAAGATTTCCCAATAAATCATGAAGCATTCCCCCTCTCTACAGCACGATCTGCCTCAGGCTTTTTATCTTTTTGAAAGATGGCTGCGAGTAAAAGACCACCAATTAAAATGGCTGGATGCAACCCTATAACCTCCATTAACAAAAAACTACCGACTAAAAATAAAATGGATTTTAGCCATCCCAAAGATTCTTTTGATTTCGCAAAAAACTCCCATGCTAAGGTCGCAAGCATAACTCCAACTACAGGAACGACCGCAGCTGTCATCCCCTGAACCCAAGGATAGTCTTTAACAGAAGAAATGGTCGTTAATAGAACAATCATTAAAATAATCGTAGGTAAAATGGTTGCCATGGTGGCATTAATAAGTCCTACAATCCCTGCCACTCTATAGCCAATATAACCAGCCATTTTTGTTGCGATTGGACCTGGCAGTGTGTTGCCTAACGCTAACACATCTGCAAATTCATCATCATTCATCCATTTATAATGATCCACAACTTCTTTATGTACAAGAGGTATTGACGATGGTCCACCACCATAGCCCAAAATTCCAACACGGAAAAACGCTAAAAACAATTGAAGTTGTTTCATATAATCTCCCTTTACAAATTATTTTTCTTGTTACATCCATTAGAAATTTACAAACGAAAACATGACTTATCTTCTATCTTCCCCAACATAGTATTAATTCTTTTTATTTCCCCTACGATAAACCTTATGATAAATAATTATATAATATGCTACCTTTCTATTCCTTTGTTAACACATATACAAAAAATACCTAACAAACGGAATCACATTCCACTTACCACTTATTATAGTGTAAATATTTAGTTTTTTCTATAAATTAAAATACTTTTCAAGAAAAAAGAGGTTAAACTCGGTCACCCCCTTTCCCAAATAAAGCTTAAATAAAAAGGGGGATAATGAGTATTAACCTCTACGAATAGCCATTCTATAATTTCAAACCGCTACGACTTTTAAAGCGTCTAAGCAAAATATGGCTCTCTACTCTTGTAATTCCTTCAAGTGCATATAACTCGTTATTAATGAACTTTTCTAACGCACTAAAGTCTTCAACGAGTACATGCATATGAAGTGTACTTGGACCAGTCATTTGATAACAGCTTGATACACAGGGATTATCCGCTAACTTTTCCGCTACCGCCACTAAGGAACTAGGCTCACAATCCACTTCAAAAAAGGCTGAAACATTCTTCCCCATTTTCTCAGAATTAATCACTACACTAAATTTTTCAATAACCTCATTTTTTATTAATTGATTTACACGTTCACGAACAGATACTCTAGATAAATCCAGCTCTTTACCTATATCAGAATAAGACATTCTTCCATTAACAGTTAGTAACTCAAGTATTCTCCTATCAATGTTATCGATCTTCATATTATACCCATCCTTTAGCATCATATAGTATGAGTATAATATTAACAGACATCTGATGAAAGCCTTTAAGGTGAAAGAAAGCAATCCTAAAATCAATCAACAAGCTTTAGAGCAGTTGCCTTATCTCCCAATAGCAGCACCGTCACTTCTCGGGTCAACACCGCCATGCAAAAAGCCTTGATCATCTATAACAATGGCATTTGCATGTCCCATAATCCCATCAAATTGTTCTACCCTTTTAACGAGATGACCAGCTGCCATTAATTGCTCAATAACCGCTAATGAAACGCGTCCTTCAATCTTGAGCTCTTGACTAGCTTCTCCCCAGGTTCTGCCCCAAACAAATCGGGGTTCACTAATTGCTTGTTGTGGATCCATGCCATAATCGATCATTCTTGTAATCATAATAGTTTGTGTTTGTGGCTGTCCCTCACCTCCTTGAGTACCATAGAGAATGCGCGGTCGTCCATCTTTAATCGCCATCGCAGGCATTAATGTATGGAAGGTTCTTTTTCTTGGTTCTAAACGATTGATATGTGAAGAATCAAGAGAAAAGAATGAACCCCTGTTCTGCATGATAATTCCAGTATCCCCCGCAACTACTCCAGAGCCGAATTCAAAGTAAAGACTTTGAATAAAGGATACGGCGTTACCTTCCTCATCTACAATTGCAGCATGAGCGGTATCACTTCCAATCGATTGAGTTTGAACATCGTTCACTCGCTCAAATTGAATACAGCTTGCCATTTCTTGTGCATAGGATTTACTTAGCAACTTATCTAATGGAATGGATTGAAAATCTGGATCAGTTAAATAGCGATTTCGATCTTGAAAACATCTTTTTAATGTTTCTACTAATAAATGATAATATTCAAATGAACCTTCTGAGATTGAACGTAAATCATAGTTTTCCAGAATATTAAGGGCCATTAGCCCTGTAAAGCCTTGAGAATTAGGGGGTACTTGGTACATTTGATAGCCTCGGTAAGTGGTTGTAATTGGATCAGTCCATCTTCCTTTATGGTCAACAAAATCTGCCTCATTGAGCAAACCGCCTTTTTCCTTTAAACGTTGGATGATTCGTTTCCCTAACTCGCCTTTATAAAAGCTATCTCTGCCATATTTAGCAATTTCCTTTAATGTATCGGCTAGATTTCCTTGAATAAATCTCTCATTTACCTTTGGCACCTTCCCATCCGGAAGAAAAATAGCTGCTGCATCATTATCTCTTTGTAGCATCTTAAAGTTTTTCACCGTATTCTCCTGCTGATCCTTTGAAAAAGGAAAGCCGGATTTTGCATACTCAATGGCAGGTTCAAGTACATCCTCTAATGATAAATTTCCATATTCCTTTAGGATTGCGTCCCAGCTATCAACCATTCCTGGTACGGTTATGACACTTTCAATCCCACGGGTCGGAATAGAGGTTTTCCCTTTGTATACATCACGTGTTACGCTAGAGCCTGATCTGCCGCTTCCATTATAAGCACGGATCATTTTATCCTTAGCATTATATGTCAGCCAAAAGGAATCACCTCCAAGTCCAGTCATATGTGGGTATACTACTGCAAGGCAAGCACTGACCCCTACAGCTGCATCAAAAGCATTTCCCCCTTTTTGAAGAATCGCATTTCCAGCCTGTGATGCAAGATAATGAGGACTTACGACCATTGTCTTGTTTGCTACAATCGCTTTATTCATCCTATTTTTCCCTCCCCAGCTACATTTCCTATCATGACAGTTGAAGAGGAATCAATCGTTGGTTTAATTCGCTTATCGGTAAAAATAAACAATATACCTCCGAAAATTAAAAGAACTCCTGATAAATAAAAGCCGAATTCAAGGCTGCCAGTTTGATCTGCAAAATACCCAGTAATATAAGGAGCAAAAATGGAAGACAACATACCGCTAAAGTTAAAAAATCCATAAACTCTCGAATACATAGATGAAGGAGTAATATCAGCCATATATGAAATTAAAACTGGATCAAGCGCTAATTTTCCAAGTAATCCATATAGGACTAAACCTACAAGAAGCAAGGAATAGTTTTCAATATAAGGAATGGCAAATTGACATAATGCCCCCGCAAGCGCCAATGAAATAATTAACGGCTTTTTGCTTTTTATTTTGTCGGATAATATCCCAAATAAGATGGCACCAGGAATTGAAGCCCACGGTACTAAAGATGCAATGATGCCAGTTTGTGCGGCATCGACACCTCGAGCGGTTTGTAAATAGTAAGGAAGCCACGTTAGCATTCCAAAAAATCCATATAAGGAACAAAAGATTAATAGATAAACAAGAAGGTGGTTTTTTGTAAATAATAGCTTCATATTGCCTTTTTCTTGGATTGCCTTCTCTTGCTTGTGCTTTTTATGGTGATTATCTTTTACAAATATTCCGATTAAAATCGCCACAATTATTGTCGGAACAGCAAATACATAAAAAGGAAATTGCCAGCCCTTATTTAAGGAATATGTAAAATAACTAGATGCAATAAATCCGAGTGAGATTCCAAACGCCATCCCGCTATTGATTAGAGCTGATACAAGTCCTCTGTATTTTTTAGGTGTTATGCTCGAGGAAATTCCATATTGGGAACCATAATACGTTCCTTCTCCTAAGCCAGTTAAAGCTCTCATTAATAAAAAAATACCAAAGCTTGCGGCTAACCCGCTCAAATAGGTTGCAACACCAAATAACACATACCCAGCAACTAACACCTTTACCCTTCCAAACTTATCAGCTAAAAACCCTGTAGGGATTTGCATAAGGGCATAAGCAGCAAAAAACACTGTTGACATTAATCCTAATTGAGCATTATCAAGTCCCCATTCTTCCCCGATGCTACCCATAACTGGAGAAAGGATATTACGGTCAGCATACATAAATACCCAACCTAAAAAAAATAGAAAAATAACAAAAGCTGGATGTGTCTTTTTCATTACAAATTCCTCCTTTTATTTTCTGAATGTTGTGATTATTATAACAACACTCTTACAAATAAAAGGGGTTCCTGTCATATATTCTCACATAGTTTTTAAACAATTCGAAACAAATCACTTCCTTTTAGTTTCGTTTCGAAGTATTTTGACTCCTTTTTATTCCCATAACGAAACTAAGCAATTTAATTACCTCAAATGCAGTATTTAAGGATATTAGATCGCCATGTACGACTATCTATCCTTCAGCTATATTTACCCGTTCCACTGAATCATTTGCGCAATAATTAAAAATACAATGGCAAGTACAAACCAGATGAGAAACAACGGCATGTAGAAGCGAACCCATTTTTGCCAAGGTACACCAGCGATAGCCAAAGTCGCCAAAAAGTATCCCGAGGTTGGGAACAGAATATTTCCAAGACCATCACCAAATTGATATGCTAAAACAGCTGTTTGCCTTGTTACACCAATTAGGTCTGAAAGCGGAGCTAAAATCGGCATCGTTACCAACGCTTGCCCACTGCCAGATGGAACTAGAAAGCTAAATAGCATTTGGACAAAGAACATTCCAATTGCACTAAATACAGCTGGAAATTCACCAACAAATGCCCCCAAGCTATTCACGACCGTATCCATCACTTGACCGTCCTCTAATACAACCGCAACTGCTCTGGCTACTCCAATGATAATGGCTCCGACCAACACCTCACGGAAGCCCTCATTAAATCCTTCACAAATGGCTGTTAGATTTAAACCAGAAATCATCCCAACGACAATTCCCATTAGAATAAACAATCCTGCCATCTCTAACATGAACCATCCTTTTGCTAATACTCCATAAACTAACAAAACAAAAAAACCAAAAAGTACAAGGAATGCAAGCTTTTGACGCATTGTTACAATAGGCTTATTTACTTTAGATTGATTTAAATAAATCATTCTCTTACTTTCATCCTCTTCATATACATAGCTAGACATTGGATTTCTTTTTACCCTTTGAGCATAACGGACAATATAAAACACTCCGACCAATACAAACACAATGAAAGCGACGAATCTCATCTCTATTCCCGAAAACACGGGAAGACCAGAAATCTTTTGCCCCAATCCCGTATTAATTGGATTCAGAAACCCCGTCATAAAACCTGCTGTAGTAGCAACTAAAGCTACCGCAGCTGCAACCATCGAATCATACCCCATAGCGATCATAATCGGTAAGATAACAGGAACATACACTAGACTTAATTCCTGTGTACCAATCAAGCTGCAGACAGTCGCAAATACAACCATTAACACTGGAATTAGCGTAATACTTCGAGTTGAAAACTTTCTCGTTAGTTTACTAACTCCTATTTCAATAAGCCCTGTATTACGAATTACCGCAAAGATACCGCCAATAATAAATGTAAAAAACACAACCTCGCCAGCAGCAACCAAGCCTCTTGGTATAGCTGTCATAAATTCTGTTAATCCAACAGGTGACCGTTCAACCAGTTGAAATGAACTAGGATCAATTGTTGTCCTCCCCTCAGGACCTGGAATTCTTTCATACACTCCAGCAGGAACGAAATAAGTAGCAATAGCTGCAAGAGTAATAAAGAAAAATAAAAGAACGTAAATATGTGGCAGTGTGAATCTCCTTTTAACTTTATATAATTCTGGTGAATTAACAGCCTCTTCTGCTTTCTCTAACCTCATTTTTATTCCTCCTTATCATTTTAGTAATATTTAATTA
>NZ_CADEPK010000372.1 GCF_902829255.1 Metabacillus niabensis
GGATTATCTATTTTGATTCTTTATTGAAATAAGAAGCATTAAGAATTCAAATCATATATTTGACCTTTAATTAAGTAAGCTGCACTTTCAGCTATATTTGTAATATGATCAGCCGTTCGTTCGAGGAAACGATTAATTAATAGCAATTGTACTAGCTGTTCTGTTTCCTCTGGGTTTTCCTTTAAATGACTTGTAAGCATTTTATATGTTTCCCCATATAGCTTATCAACATTGTCATCTAAATCGGCAACTTCTTTGACAAGAACCATATTACCTTCAAAGAACGATTGTAAGGCCTTATGCATCATCGTAATCGATATTTCTTTCATTTGGTCAAGATTCGTATCATCTACTTGCGAGTTAGAAGTACCTATTTTGATTGTCGCCTTTGCAATGTTTACGCCAAAATCAGCAATACGCTCGATTTCTGAGGAAATTTTTAGAACACCAATAATTCTCCGTAAGTCTCTTGCAACAGGTTGTTCCTTTGCCATAAGCCAGACAATGAATTGATTAATTTCCGTTTCTAAATTATCAACAACTGAGTCCTCTTCAATTACTTTTAACGCTAATTCGATATCATGGTTCTTAAAGGCGTCAAAGGATTTATTTATTGACGCAACGGCAAGCTCACCCATCATTGTCAATTTCGCTTGTAGTTCTTGCAAATTATTTTCAAAGTTCTCACGAGTAACCATTTTTATCCTCCAAACTTAGCCGAATCTACCTGTAATATAATCTTCCGTTCTTTGATCGCTTGGTAAAGAAAAGATTTTACTTGTTTCATCATACTCTACTACTTCACCATTTAGGAAAAAGGCAGTTTTGTCTGATACACGCGCTGCTTGCTGCATATTGTGAGTCACTATTACAATTGTATAGTCTTTCTTCATATTTTCAATCAATTCTTCTACCTTCAAAGTAGAGATTGGATCAAGTGCAGAAGTCGGCTCATCCATTAAAATAATTTCCGGCTTCATCGCAATGGCACGTGCGATACAAACACGTTGCTGTTGACCACCTGATAAGCCAAGTGCTGAAGTTTTCAAACGGTCTTTTACTTCATCCCAAATTGCTGCACCACGTAAGCTTTCTTCAACTATGCTATTCAATTCCTTCTTATTTTTAATTCCTTGCATTCTAGGACCATATGCAACATTATCATATATACTCATCGGAAAGAGATTAGCCTTTTGGAAGACCATCCCAACCTTTGTTCTTAATTTGATGACATCATTTGTTTGGTATATATTTTCATTGTCGATAACAATATCTCCATTTATTTTTACATTATCAATTAAATCATTCATACGATTTAACGTTCGTAAAAACGTTGATTTCCCACAGCCAGAAGGACCGATTAAGGCTGTAACTTCCTTTTCTTGTATATCTAAGTTTACCGAATAAAGTGCCTGCTTCTCTCCGTAAAACAAATCTAAATCTCTTACACTGATTTTAATTGTGCCCTCTGATTGCTGGTTCATCTGTGATACATTTCCCTTCCCTGCTTTATTATGTTCAACCACTGTTGTATTCATGTCATACACCTCATTTAATAGTCAGCTTTATTTAGTTTTTTCGATATAAATGTAGCTGAAAGATTTAACACCAGTATGATAACAATTAAAACAATTCCAACTGCAGCAGCAAGTTCAATGTCACCTGACTCCTGTGTCACTAAAAAGGAATGAACCGTTAATGTTCTTGCGGATGAAAAGATCCCTTCTGGCATTGCTGCAACCGTTCCAGCTGTTAAGAATATTGCAGCTGATTCCCCGACAATTCTCCCAATTGACAAGATAATTCCAGACAATATTCCAGGCATTGCACTCGGTAAAATTACTTTATATAAAGTTTGTAGCTTAGTCGTACCTAAAGCAAGTGAGCCTTCACGATAAGAATGTGGAACTGTTTTTAATGATTCTTCTGTTGTTCGGATAATAACAGGTAATACGATAATCGTTAAAGTTAATGAAGCAGCGATGATTGACATCCCTAATTTTAAGGTTGTTACAAAGAATACTGCTCCAAATAATCCATAAATAATTGATGGGATTCCTGTCAAGCTTTCTGTCGCAAATCGGATTAATTTTACTAATCTCCCCTGCTTAGCATACTCTTGTAAATACACTGCTGCAAAAATCCCGATTGGTGTTGCAATGATTAATGAGATAACGATAGTATAAATTGTCGTCACAATCATCGGCCAAATCCCACCGTGACCTGAAGGAGAATAATCACTAAAAATAAAGTCAATGTTAATTAATCGGAATCCTTTATAAAAGATAAAGCCAACAATCATCACGAGGATGGCAACTGTTAAGAAAGCTGAAAGCCACAAAAATCCGCGCAACAAATTATCCTTAAATTTTCTCAACTTAATTGCCACCTTTCGCACTGATTTTTGCTAATACAAAATTTAATATTAAAATAAAAGAGAATAATACAATCCCAGTTGCAAATAGCATTTCCTGATGTGTTCCAAATGCATAGCCCATTTCTAAAGCAATATTTGTCGTTAATGGACGAACACTGTCTGTTAGACTAGTAGGTATAACTAGGCTGTTTCCTGCTACTAAAATGACAGCCATTGTTTCACCGATTGCTCTCCCTAAACCTAAAACGATCGCTGCCATGATTCCTGACTTTGCTGCTGGTACAACAACTTTAAAGATTGTGCCTATTTGAGAAGCACCGAGAGCTAATGAACCTTCACGATAGGTTTTCGGGACTGCTCGAATAGCTGTTTCTGCTACAGTAACGATCGTTGGTAACATCATAATTGCTAAAACAAGGATAACTGCTAATAAGCTTTGCCCCTTCGCCAAATTTAAATTATTTTGCAAAAAGGGAACGATAATCGCGAGTCCAAATACCCCATATAAAACAGATGGGATTCCCGCGAGTAGCTGTACTGCAGGAGAAATGATTTTTGCTATACTTTTTGGTGCAATTTCCGCTAAAAATATCGCTGTAAATAAACCGATAGGAACTCCAATGATTAATGCACCTAATGTGGCAAATATCGATGCCACAATCATAGGAAATATTCCAAATTTGTCTTCACTAGGTACCCAATCGTCTCCAAAAATAAAGTCGATAAAGCTGTATCCATCTGCAACAAATGGAAGTGAGCCTTTATAAAATACAAATCCAACAATTAACAATAAGCTAATTACTGAAAGAAGTGCACAAAGCTGAAATAATCTTGATGATAGCTTCTCGTACATATATTTCCTTCTATTTGACTTTCCTATTTCAACAGGTTGGCGTGACATATTGTATTCCTCCAAGATCGCTTTTACACATGATGTTTGTTTATAAGTGACAAATAAAATCATACATCAGTGAGTGTTAATTATTTTACTGGTATAGCTCCAGTCTCTGCTACAATCGCTTGTCCCTCTGAGCTTAGAATATAGTCAATGAATTGTCGCCCAGCATCTGTAAGTAGCTCTTCCTTATGGACAAACAAAAATGGGCGGGACAGGCTATATTTTTGTTGCAGAACATTTTCTGCTGTAGCCTCTACTCCGTTAATTTTCACTGTTGAGATAGAGGGATCAATATATTCAAATGAGATAAAACCTACTGCATGCTTATTTGTTGCAACAGTTGTTTTTATATTACCGTTACCGCTCGCTATGATTGAACTTCTGACTAATTCACCTGAAGAGTACCCTACGATTTCTTGGAAAGCATCACGCGAACCTGATCCATCCTCTCTGGAAACAACGACTATTTCCATATCGTCACCACCAAGTTCCTTCCAATTCGTAACCTTACCTGTAAAGATATCCTTTACTTGCTCAATCGTGAGATCTTTAACTTTGTTGCTAGGATGAGTAACGACAACAATTCCATCGTAAGCTATAATGGTTTCTTTTAGACCATTTGCTTTTTCTTCTTCCTTCAAATCACGAGAAGACATACCAATTTCTGACACACCACTTGTTGCATTTGTTATGCCAGCAGAAGAGCCTATTTGATTTATTTCAATCTTAACTCCATTTTCCTCCATATATTTCTCGGCAATTTTTTCAGCTAAAGGTCCTACAGAAGTAGAGCCTGAAATTGAAATTGTATCTGAACTATTATTTGACGATTCTGTTTCTTGATTATTATTACCACATGCTGATAATACAGCTACTAAGGATAGCAACAATATCCCTATTGTTGTCATTCTTTTAAACGTCATTTCCAAACCTCCAAGATGTTCTATCACTACTTCTCTACTTCAAAATATTAATCTAATATTAAGAATAAACACGTTTTGTAAAGGAACTATGAACCTTTTGTAAAGGT
>NZ_CADEPK010000373.1 GCF_902829255.1 Metabacillus niabensis
TCTAAATACAGTGAACGATAAAAAGGAGATTTTTCAACAATAAAATCCAAATGCTTTTTAATTTTTTTATTTTGATAGTTTTCGATTTCATGTCTTGAATGAAATTTACGACCATATTTTGTTAAAATATAATGCTTTAATAATCTAACTTTATTCATAGATAACTCCTTGTTTTACCTTTTCCCAAGTTTTATGACAATGTGTTGGTAGGATATCTATTTCAGGGTTTTGAATCCACAACTGATTTAATTTTTTCAAATTATTTCGATACATTTCGACATCTTCTATTATGACATTAGCGATCCAATGTGGAAAAATTAATTGTTCAAATGCTTCACTTACCCAGACTGCATCCGCACATAATAAAACACGTTTTCCACTCTGCAAATTCACAAATATCCCAAATTGTCCAATTGCATGACCAGTTAAGTCAATCGCTATCACTGATTCATCTTCAAAAACATCATAGCCTATTGAAAAATCGCCATAGCTTTTACTTAATTGCATCTCGTCCATTTCATCGATAAACATTAATCTTTCCTCAATATTCTCCGGAAGTAAATCAAGCAAGCAACCTTTTGTTAATGCTTGAAACTTACTCTTCGTCACGATATGTTCATAGGCTTTTTTAAATGTTAATATTTTGGCATTAGGAAAATCCTTTAATCCTGCAGTGTGATCCCCGTGGAAATGTGAAAGAATAATATAGTTTATCTGTTTTTGATTAATACCGAGCTCCTCTAGTTGATATTTTATTGATTTTGTTTCAGTAAACGTTACTGGTGTTATTTTCGCATATACCGAATAAGGAAATCGTTTTGTTGCCTCAAGGAAATGTGAGGCATACCCTGTATCAAATAAAATATATCCATATGTCTCATGATTTAGTAATGCAACGGTTGCAGGAAATTTTACCGATTTAAAGCTTCCGTTCGAAAGGATAATTTTTTCCGGATGTGTACAATAACCACATTCAAATAATTGCAACGACTTAATATTCATGATTCTTCCACCATTCTACAAATTCAGCAGCTCCTGTTTCAATTGAAACAGCAGGAGCATAGCCAAGCTCACTCTTTGCCTTTTCAATAGACAAAGTTTGCGTTTGTGAGAGCACGCTAACCGTATATTTCGTAAGCAACGGCTCTTTTCCCTGAAAAACGACTGTTGAAAGCTTTTCTAGTAAGCTAGCGATAAAATATGCTTTTTTAACTGAAATCGTTTTATATTTTACAGAAATGCCAAGCTGTGCAATGACATTCTCGATCATTTTATATAAGCTCACACTTGTTCCGTTTGTAATATTATACTTTTGACCCAACGTTTTTTCTTCAGAATTCATGCATAGTAATAAAACATCAACAACATTTTCTACATATGTAAGGTCAATCTCAACATCCCCATTACCAAACTTAGGGAAAATTCCCTTTTCACACACTTTAATTAATCTTGGTAGGATTGCGTTATCACCAGGGCCAAAAATTGCCCGTGGACGAATTGTAATTGACGGAACGCCAGCTTCAAACGCTTTATCAACTTCAATTTCAGCTAAATATTTCGTTTCAGCATAATGATTCACAAATTTATTTGGTAACGGGTCTGATTCTTTTACGTTTCTTCTTTCATTGTAATAAAAATATAAGCTTGGGGTAGAAACATGGATTAGCCTTTTTACATTCGCTTGTTTACAGCCTTCTATCACATGCTTAGTTCCTAAAACATTTGCATCGTAAAAATTCTTGTATTTCCCCCATGGAGAAGAAAGTGCACCACAATGAAAGACATAATCCTTATTTTTACAGAGCTCAATGATTCGTTCTTTGTCCTCTAATATGCTTGGTTCAAACCGAATATTCTTCTCAGTAAGCATTTGACCAATTTTACGATTCCTTCCTGTTGCTGTGACATTAAAGCCAAGAGTGGCCAATCGGAATGCTAATTTTTGCCCTAAAAATCCTGTAGCACCAGTTACAAGCACATTCATCCATCTTCACCATCCCAACTTATATCATATGTAGATTGTTCTAACAGTTTATTTTTATAAACTCTACTATCCTTCCATAAATAGAACATACTGAGAAATTGATAGATTACCGGTTTTCTATCATTCGCTTTATAAACAGCGTCATGAAATGTGAAAACAATTTTCAACCATCTCTTAATCCCTTTAATTGTCGTACATTTTTTTAAACCGTAAAGTAATACTCCTAGCTTTATCGCTTCTTTAACACCTTGTTTAGGATATAGAGTTTGTCGTTGTTCTTCATTACTAAAAACCGTCCCTAATTGCTTATCAAACAAATGCAAACCACTAGTTGCACGTGGATTACACTCAATTGGTATCGGTACACCATCAGGATTCAATATAAAATCAAAAGATATTTGTCCTGTATAGGATAGTTTTTCAACAATTTTCCGCGTGAAATCCTCAATATAATCATTTTTAATATATTCAAAGGACAATGTGGCACCTAAGCCAGCTGTCATTTCAGAACGATAAATTGAATGGGCAAGCAGCCTTCCTTCTTTGCAAATTGCATAAGAGCAATATTGGGGACCAATAATTCTTTCCTGAGCAATCCATGAAGAATTAAATTCAATTGATTTTTTAAGCTCACTAATAGATTTTAAAAATACAACTGATTCTGAAAAACGGGAAAACACTTTTTTCGCTACAATTTCTTGATTTAAAAAATATTGACTAAGCACTTCCTGATTTGTTTCAGGAGTGAGTAAACATGTTTTTGGTGTTTTAAACCCCAATTCTTCAACAAATCGAATAAATGTCTCCTTATGATGAAGCATCGTCATATGTTGTAAGTCATCGACAAATACATCACAATACTGTGATAGCTCACTTTTATATTTTGAAAGATAAAAAGTCTCCTCACATGTCGGAATTAAGATGTCTATTTTATATTCTTTAATAATTCGAGCGAGACTATTTACCCATTCATTCGGATTAAATTTTGGAGAAGGAGTGTAAAAATATTTCGTCACACTATTAGATGATTTTGCTATTGCATACGAAATACAATCAGCCGCAAATACAACAAAACCGAATTCCTTTAAGATTCGACATAAATGTAAAGTAACAGGAGCTCTTGCCCCTGTAATTAACACCCTTCTCGAATTAATACTCAAAAAGAATGCCTCCTATAGATAATCCGGCAGATGTGCCTAATAAAAAGACTTTATCTCCCCGTTTAACCCTACCTTGTTTAATTGCCTCATACAATGCCATTGGAATAGATGCAGCAATCATATTTCCATAATTTTCAATTATTGTCATAAATCGTTCTTCATTAACGCTAAGTTTTTTTCGAATAATTTTCATTGCCGAGGCACTAGCCTGATGTGGGACGATCATCTTTATATCATCCATTGTTAGATTAGTATTTTTAAATAATTTTTCGATGAAAGTCGGCAGCAATTTATATGAGAGCTTAAATATTGCCGTACCGTCCATGTCAAATAGGAAATCCTCCTTTGTATCGTCAGCATAATTTCTAGGATGAATCTTTGTCCCGCCCCCTCTAATTTCAGAAAGATGTGCACCTGCACTGTACGTTTCCATACGTGAGGCAATAATATGTGAGCTATCCGTTTCAGTTGTTTTCGAAAAAACGTAAGCAACCGCGCCATCTCCAAATAGAATGCTACTTTCATTTTGACTCCAGTTCAGCCCTACCGAAGCAATTTCAGAAGAAACAATTAACACATGGTTAAACCTTCCTGATTCCATTGCATACGAAATCATATCTAATGCTGTTAGAAAACTTAAACATGTTGAATTAATATCAAACGCGGGGATCCCAGAATGCTGGAGTCCTAGTTGTTCTTGAATAAGTGAAGCATTACAAGGTATCGCCTGCTCCATTGTTCCGCTTCCACTTACAATACAATCAAGTTCATTTAGTTCAATACCCGCGTCAGCTATTGCTTTTTTCGCTGCCTCTGCTCCCATGTATGACGCAGTTTCATCTGTCACAAAATAACGCTGCTTAACACCTGATTTTTTTTCCGACCAACCGTTTTTTGCACCTATTATTTTATCAATTTCTGCTCCATCTACTATTCTTTTTGGTAGATATGAGCCAATACCAGTTATTTTAATATTACGTTTCATCTGTATGCACCCCAAATTTCCCTATTTATCTTTAAGGCTATTTTCCCTAAAAAAGCCATCTTATGCTATCTTACCGTTTTTCGTTACTTTAGAAAATAAAGATTTTTTCACATTTTTTACATTTAATCATTAGTTAATTG
>NZ_CADEPK010000374.1 GCF_902829255.1 Metabacillus niabensis
AAATTACGTAATGTCGTTAGTAAAACTGTTGTACTACTAACACCATCTGCGTCGTAGTCACCAAATATTAATATATTTTCTTTGTTTTCAATCGCCAATTTTATGCGATTAACAGCCTTTTCCATATCCTTTAAAAGAAAAGGGTCATGAAAGGAATTTAAATCTTGATGAAGAAATTCCCTTGCTTCATCTAATGTATGGATTCCTCGGTTAACGAGCAATGAAGCAACAAGTGGTGTAATAGCCAAACCATCTGTTAATGTCTTTATTATTGCTTCATCAGTAGGATTTATCATCCACCTTGTTTTTGCCTTTAACATGCCAATTTCACCCCTCAATCTTTCCATTATACTAAAGAGGCCAAGGGGTTTCAATTTAAGGTTGTTTGTGGAAGTCCTGTCTCATTCTTTAAGTTACTCCTCTTCCTTCTCTACTACCTCATCAAATCTTTTCTCTTTTTGTACCAATTTATCGTCATCTCTTAAACGAAGGTTTTCTTTTTCAAGCTGTTTAAGTTTACGTTGCAATGTTACTATTCTAATAAAACCTGTTAAAGCAACTAAAAACCCTCCCATTAAAACCGAGCTTAAAATGATTAAAATTAGCGGCCATTCTGCTTGACCAAATAAATAATCGACTTGTACAGGTTCTACATTAATAACAGCAAAAATAGCAATTATGAGTGCAAATAAAATAGCAAGAATAATACTCCATTGTCGTTTCACTTCATTCTCTCCCTTAATCAATAGTTTTTGTACGAACTTTTTTCCTGCAATAATTAGTTTGTCCACCGAGAACAAATATTAATAATACCCATCTTTGCTGATGATGTAAATTTAATTTTTTTAGCTCATTAGAAAAATAAAAAAATCAACCTCCTCGATAAATTAACAATTTCATCTAGAAGATTGACCTTATTTTTTACAATTTTGCTAACTATGTGTTTCACGTTGCAATGACTTGTTTTGTCGTGTTTTTATAGTGTTATTTAATTGCTTTCCTTTCCATATGAACCATAGCTGTGGTGCTATAAAAAGGGATGTATACCATACGCATATAAAACCTGTTAATAAAGCAATAGAGAAATTTATCGTCGTAGGGCTTCCAGCAGCAATAAATACAACCATTATAGTAACTACTATTAGAACAGTCGTCAAAGAACGTATGATTGTTGAATGAAGGCTGCGATTTACAATTAATTTTAAGTTTTCGAAGCTGTTACCCTCTATTTCTCTAGAATTTTCACGTATTCGATCAAAGATTACAACCTTATTATATAGCGAATAGCAACCAATGGTCAGTAGCGCAGCAATAAACGGTATATTGATTTCAAGTCTTGTAGCGCTAAAAAAAGCAACGACGAAAAATAGCTCATATAACAAAGAAGTAACAATTGCCATAGCGATATAAAGCTTATAGCGGGTAGCGACATATAAACCTATCCCTATTATCGAGGTAATTAAGCCGATGACTGCCTTCTCTGCGACTTTCGTTCCTAAAGCAGGAGAAAATGTGCTTACATTCGGTTCAGTTCCGTATACCTCATTAAAGTGCTTCTTTATATCATCAATTTTTTGCTGTTCCAATTTTCCTTGAAAAAGAACAACGCCAATTTCATTTTCTGCTCCCGATAACACTACATCATGACGTTCAATATCAAGATTCAATATCTCCATTTCATGAATCATTTCATTTGCAGTTATCTCTTTCCCTGCCAACACTTCAATTCTCGTTCCAGTCGAAAAATCGATTCCATTATTCATCTTAAAGACTAATAAGATGATAAAGCCAATGAAAACAACTAAAGTAGATAGCATCAGCAAAGGTCTTCGATACTTTAAAGCGTCAATATGTTTAAACTTAGCCAATACCGGTAATTGTCCTTCATGAAACTGTTGCAAACCTTCTTCTTTTTTTACAGCGTAAAAATGGTGCCGTTCATCAAAAAAACCACTTCTAACTAATACACCCATTACTACCCTCGATAATAAAATAATTATCAAAAAATTTGTTAAAATAATTGTTAATAATGCTAGTGAAAAACCTTTTATAGAACCTGTTCCACAAATAAGTAAAACAATCCCAACAAGAAAAACGACTAAATTAGCATTAATAATAGCCATAATAGAGCGTATAGAACCCTCTTTAAATGCTAAACGAATATTTTTACCTAGTTGTAATTCTTCCTTTACTCGCTCAAAAGTAATCTTATTTGCATCCACTGCGATTCCAACACCAAGTATAAGTGCTGCAATTACAGGAATTGTAACATCTACATTCAACCAATCAATTATAAACAAGGTGATTGATAAGGATGTCACATACGTCATAACTGCGATTAATCCTTGGAAACGATAAACAATTAGTAAAAAGAGAGTTACAAGTCCAAGACCAACTATTGCAGCAAATATCGTTTTACTTAACGACTTATCTCCATATTGTGCTCCAACAGAAGTCGAGTATATTTCCTCTAACTTTACGGGAACGGGTGATTCTAACTGTTTCGAAAGACCTGCCATCACCTCTGTTCGATTTGTAACATTTGCTAATAAAACTCGAATTCTATTTCCTTCAAGTTGCATTGAATAATCGTTAATTCCAAGTACCCTCACACGTTTCTCTAATGTATTGACTGTTCCTTTCAATACATCTTTTGTAATCTTTTCACCTTTATTGACAGGCTTGACCTCATACAAAATTTCATAGCCACCTTGTAACTCCAAACCAAACAGATGATTGTCGGTTACTTTTTTTGCTATTAAAGCAATGTCTGAGACAAAAAGTAAAGCAAGTAGAAAAAAAACAATGATGGGCCCACGTTTGACCAATATGTATCCCCCTTACAGTCAAAAAGTAATCACTGTATGTGTATTTTTCTCCCGTTATTCTTCACACAGAAATCTTTCCCCTTTTAAATATACTCAGCAGCTAAAAAAACAGTATTAAATTAAGTCCTTTAATAAATCTTTTGCCTCTTCACTTTCAAACCATTTTCCATTTTTATACGTTTCTACTGTTGCATAATTCATATAATCTCCAACTTTTACGGATAGTACATCATTGACAATTTCGTGAACAGATAATTCCTTTATCTTTCTCCATTTTTTGTTTTTTAAATAGTCCCAGAGCTTAGCCTCAGTGACGTCTTTATATCCGAATAATTTAAACTCCTCAAGCTTGCTTTTTAATGCTGGTTTAATATGATCTCTAAAATCATCCATTGGTTGTTTATCCAATCTATTCTCCTCCTTTTTCATACAAAAATTATATCTAAAAAATTTTGCGATAATTGTTTTTCAGATTCATACCTAGAACTTGTCATGCTTGGCCTAGTCCTTCGCATATAGTAATTGTATCTAATTACATGTTAATTGAGAAGGCAGGGAGAACAAATGACAAAACAGACGTTTCTGAAAGGAACGCTTATACTTATATTAGCTGGATTTATTACGCGAATTCTTGGATTCATTAACCGAATCGTTGTTGCCCGTTTTATAGGTGAGGAAGGTGTCGGTTTATATATGATGGCAGTCCCTTCACTTGTACTAGTTATCACGATTACTCAGTTAGGATTACCTGTTGCAATTTCAAAATTAGTTGCTGAAGCGGCAGCACAAGGAGACAATCGAAGAATAAAAAAAATCCTTGTCGTCTCATTGTCAATAACCGGGACATTAAGCATTTTATTTACCCCTGCTATCTTTTTTGTTGCACCTTATCTAGCCGATACGATATTTACAGATGAACGGATTATTTGGCCATTACTTGCAATAACACCTGTTATCCCGATTGTAGCGATATCTTCTGTTATAAGGGGCTATTTCCAAGGAAAACAAAATATGCAGCCTGCCGCCATCTCACAAGTACTGGAACAAACGATTCGCATTTCTTTAGTAGCTTTGTTTACAAGCGCCTTTTTGCCATATGGGATTGAATATGCTGCTGCAGGTGCAATGATTTCATCTGTTATTGGTGAACTTGTTTCACTCATCTATTTATTAACGATGTTTAAAGTAAAAAAGAAACTAAAGGTTCGTAGAAATTTTTTCAACTCTTTAAAAAAGGGGAAGTCAACGTTTAATCAATTAATGAGTATTGCCTTACCTACAACAGGAAGTAGATTGATCGGATCAATTTCATGGTTTTTCGAACCAATTGTCGTTGCTAATAGTTTAGCAATTGCAGGTGTTGCAACAGCGGTAGCGACAAAACAATATGGAGGGTTAACAGGCTACGCATTACCGTTGTTAATGCTACCATCTTTTATTACAGTTTCTCTTTCCACCTCACTAGTTCCTGCTATAAGTGAAGCAATGGCACAAAAAAAATTGTTTCTTGTTGAGCACCGTCTACAACAAGCGATAAGACTCTCCCTCGTAACTGGTGGATTAGCAAGTGTTGTTCTATATATTTTTGCAGAACCTTTAATGGTGTTTATGTATGGTAATAGTCAGTCGGCTATTTTTGTTAAAGTTCTTGCTCCTTTTTTTATCTTTCATTATTTTCAAAGTCCCCTTCAAGCAGTATTACAAGGCTTAGACTTAGCTAGAGCGGCAATGATCAACAGTTTAATTGGGTCAGCTGTTAAAACTGCCTTAATTTTCATTTTAGCGACAAGACCGTCATTAGGGATAATCGGAGCAGGATTAGCAATTGCCATCGGTATAATCCTAACTACATTGCTCCATTTTGCAACGGTTATGAAAGTCGTACCATTTACTATTCATGTGCGGGCATATATTAAGAGTGTGATAACAATTGTTCTTTCTGGAATAACAGGTTATTATTTTTATCACTTTCTTATTGATTCTTTAAATGATTCGATTCGTTTAATTATAGCTATTTGCATAACATCACTAGTTTATTGCTTCTTGTTATTACTCTTTAAATTAATCGATAGAGAAGAAATGAATCGAATTCCATTCATTGGTTCATTTTTAGCAAAGCTTATTCCGGTTAAGTAATAAGCTAATAAGACAAGTAGCTTCATTTACGTTAAATTGAAGTACTTGTCTTATTTTTTTACTATGATAATAAACGGTTAAGTTCTTCTTTATTTAATTTCATCTTTAATATCAACAGACAGTTTTCCTTTATGAAATGAGCATAATGATATATTTTGTAAGTCATTATAACCTAATTTCTTCAATTGCTCTTTCAACCAAAATTGATTCAAATTCATCATTTTTAAATTTTCTTGTTGAATATGTCCATCAATGATAAGTGGTAGATGAAGCATTTGCCGTTCATTTTCGTTTTTCACAATAATCGATAATTTCCCATTCGATTCTAAAATTGCAAATTCAACATCAGCGACATTATTTATGTTTTGTTCTCGAAGCTGAGTCAAAAGGTCATCAAAATTATAGCGCTGTGACCTCATAGCATGTTCGTCAACCTTTCCCCGATTAATAATGATTGTCGGCTTACCATCAAGAAGATGACGTACCTTATCACTTTTAAGCGATAAATAAGCTAGTGAAATTTGAATAAGAAGAAGGACAGACATTGGAATGATCGTATGAAGTAATGGATCTTTATGATTTTCAATCGATGTAATCCCAATTTCTGCAATCATTAAAAATACGACCAAATCAAATATACTTAACTCACCAACTTCTCTCTTTCCCATTAGTCGAAAAATAAAAACAATCAAAAAGTACAATATGATTGTTCTTGCCACAATGGAAACATACATATCCATCTGATGGCATTCCTCCTTCTATCTTCAAAGCTTTTTTGTTAGTTTAATCGTTACTACAACTTTTATGTACGAAACTTACTTAATACAAAAGGATTTTCCTTTCTCAGCCTCGCACATTCAATATAAAAATACATATTTTTAGCTATTCCTATAATCAAGGTCTGTTAATACATATAGATGTAAAGAAATCTATTCTATTTTTCCCTTACATGAATATTCTGTATTAAGACGAGCTTCAAAAGCTTGATTTCATGTAGATGGGAAGGGGATGTGAAAGTGGAATCAAAAAAATGGGGAAAAGCCATTCTATATGGA
>NZ_CADEPK010000375.1 GCF_902829255.1 Metabacillus niabensis
ATATTAATTATTTGTTTTTTGGTAAAACAAGAAAAATACCAGCCGAAAACTGGTATTTACTTTCACATTGATTGCCGATCCTCGTATCGGAAATCATCGTCAGCAATATTTCTTTTGAGGAGACCGAAGAAATTTTCAATTTCACGTTCTGCACTTAGGAGAGAATCTGAACCGTGAATTACATTTTCTGCTTTTGTATTTGCAAAATCTCCACGGATCGTACCAGGTGCCGCTTCCGCTGGGCTTGTCTTTCCAATCATGAGACGTGAAACCTCAATGATATTTTCTCCTTCCCAAACCATCGCAAAAACTGGACCAGACGTAATAAAATCAACTAATTCACCGAAAAATGGCTTGTCTTTATGTTCCGTGTAATGATATTCTGCCTTCGTTCGATTTATTGTCATAAGCTCTGCATTTAATAATGTGAAACCTTTTTGTTCAAATCGTTTTATGATTTCACCAATTAAACCTCGTTTGACCCCGTCAGGCTTTACCATAATAAATGTTCTCTGTAATGCCATGCTATCACCCCATAGTAAAATTTGAATACTGCTGCTGGCCCTTAATAAAAGGTTGTATGATCAATTATGGGGAAAAAGTGCAATTTCCAAACCTATGTCAAAAAAATAACTAGACAAAATGAGTGTCGATAAAATAGAAGCGATATAAAGACTTTGATGCTTTTTTAAAGAGCACAGAGTTGTTAGTTGCACTGGTTTACTGCGGAAGTGTTCTTAAAGTATTCAAAAAAACATTATTATACTTAAACAGATAAATACTAATTTCTTATATTTCTCCTATCTTTGGGAATATTATTCCATATGGATACAAATAGGAGGATACACGATGAAATTTGTAAAGATGAAGTACTCAAAGTCATTATTATTGTTAATGGTTGTTCTCTCTTGGTTAACGTTTCCTTTGTTAGGAAAAGACTCGATTAAAAGATTTTTACCAGCAGGGATATTTATATCTTTAGTCGTTGCAGTAGAGGATGTCATTGCTAGAAAACGAAAATGGTGGTGGTGGTACGAAAAATTGATCCCAAACGTATCAGGGATCGTACCTTTTTTATGGGGTCCGTTCCTTATCGGCTCAATGTGGATATTAAAGCTAACCTATGGTAGGTTTATTTTTTACACAATCATAAACTTTATTGTTGATTCATTCTTTACCTTATTCATGGTTGATTGGTTAAAAAAGCTAGGAATCGCTTCGTTAATTCGCTTACCAAAATACCAATTATCGATGATATTTTTCCTTAAATCATTGCTCCTATATGGATTTCAATATGTAAAGGAAAAAATTCAATATACAAAATTTAGAATGTAAATGCCCTATATCCACAGAAACTCATTATATACTAAGCAAAATATTTTAAAGTTTTTACTTTTATATATTTGAAAAATATGATATATTGCGAATATACGTTCGGTTTATTTGTTAAATTATTTGATTATTAAATTAATGACCAGAAAACGGAAAGTTGCTGTGAGATTTTATGGAAATGTATTAGGAGCAAGGGTTTTTCAAGCTTAATCTTACTGAAAAATGTCTGGAAATCTAGAGTTCGTATTTTTTTAGCAGAGGCAAAAGAATGTACATCTTTGCACAACTAAACAGAAATTCGCTAGGCATGCATTCTGATGCTTTTTCAGTACAATCTTTCCAACTAGTTCACAAATGATTTAGCGATCACACTAAAAGATGCTGAGAAGGCACAAAAATTTTGAAAATCTTTTGCAAGATGAGAAATTATTAATTAGTACAGTTCGTTTCTGCTATCACGCATATCTTTTATTACGCTATCCTATTTATGGGTTAAATATTATGCAGCTAATATAAAATCTTTACCTCTCTGTTATACAGATAGTAGTTAAAAATAGGAATAGTGGAACTCTAAATTTAGAAGGGAGAACTACAAGTGGGAGAAATTGTTGGATTTGAAATAAGTAGTCAGGATCCGGAAAAAGCAATTACATTTTATTCTAATGTTTTTGGGTGGGATATTTATGAACAAAATTGGGATTATTGGGCTATTTCTATTAATAAATATTCAGGAGAAGGTAGCATTAATGCTGGAATAAGTAAAGGTCCTGTTGATTTTCCACACGGTACACGCATGCAAATTAAGGTTGATTCGATTGATGAAGCTATTTCTAAAGCAAAAGAAAATGGGGCTAGGGTAGTAAGAAATAAGATGGAGTTTGATGATTTTTTTCTTGCATATTTGATTGACCCTACGGGAATAGGCTTTGGCCTTATTCAGTCAAAATAACAACAAGAAATAGGACAATTTCATTTGGATCTCAAGTGATATATTCATATTTAACTAGGTTGTTAATTTCCAGGAATAGATGAAATGATATTAGTACCTAATAAGGAGGTGCTGTATTTTTATGGAAAAAGAAGAGTATGTAAAGTTAACACATTTTTCAAATGAACATGTAGAAGCATTAAAATCCTATAAGCTTCCAAGTGAACAGGAACAGTTCACTTCACTACCAAGTAATAGCCTGGAGGTGGCTGATGGTCAATTTCGGATTGTTATTCTGAGTAAGAATGAACCTGTAGGTTTCTTTATTTTACATAGTACGGAAAGAGTTAAGGAGTACTCCGAAAATCCAAATGCAATGCTGTTAACGTCCCTATCTGTTAATCGTGCACATCAAGGCAAAGGATATGCTAAACAAGGAATGCTCTTACTAAAAGACTTTGTTAAAGAGGAATTTCCTCCATGTGATGAAATCGTCTTAGCAGTAAATCATAAAAATGTTCCTGCACAGAAATTGTACACAAAAGTAGGATTTAAAGATACAGGTAAGCGGAAAATTGGACCAATTGGTGAACAGTATATCATGTCATTACCATTTGAGAATAATTAGCGATTATTCGTATGCTTTACTACAATTGAAGAAAAGCAATTTTCTAACGAAAAGAAAAAAGCTTAAAAAAATAAATAGGCTCCCATTAACAAACATTTATTTATTTCCTTTTATTAATCCTAAATCAACTAAGTCTGAACCCATTTTGCTCGTTTTCTTCACTATGATCCAATTTTCCTTAGGTTTATCATAGGACAAATTATATAAGCTGTTCATACCATTTAGCCCTTTCTCTAATATATTTCCTTTCGTTTTTGTTTTATTTAAATAAAATATTGGGCTACAATCAATAAAATGTTGTTTCTGAACTATCCTTCGAGAAATATTTAATAGTGATTTATCTTTCGGCTTAAGGGTCTCCTTTTTGGATAGCACTTCTCGAATGTCGAAGAGTCGATAATTATTCAAGTTAATGTTATGTGTTTTAACAAAGTCTTCAGTAATAGTTTTTATGTACGTTTCTTCCTCTAATGTTAATTTTGCTTGAGCATTTGTCGAGAAAAACGATAAGGAAAACAAAGCTACTAAAAACAATATCGATATTTTTTTCATTTCTACTTCTCCTTTGTTTTCTTTTAGTTTCTCATAAAACAGACAAATTATTACAAATAGCTTTGAGAATCACTTACGGATTTAACAACTATAAGTTTTAATCGTTTTTCATCAAATTGCATAGGCAAACTATCAAACTAACAAGCAATTATTGAATCCTCGAGTTAACAAATGTCGAATAATTAAGGAGTAATTATGTACTACGTAAGTGTCATTCACCAAATTGAAGTAGCAGTAAACACAATTATCAAAATCATCGATAATTTATCAGAAGAAGATTTGCAAAAAAGACCTACGCCTAATAAGCATTCGATCGGTGAATTGCTTGAGCATTTAGTCGTAATTTGTGAAGCTGATTGGCGTATTGCAAATGAGGCGTCTAAAGAAGACATGGAGGATTTTTATTCAGAAGTATCTTATAATTCATTAGAATCAATAAAGGAAGGTTTACTAATAAATTTAAAAGCATTAAAAAGTAATTGTAGGAAACTAACAGAAGAAGAGCTTTTAACCGAAACAACATCCTATTGGGGTTTGACTTATTCAAGATATGAGTGGCTTTTGGAAATATTGGCACACGTTTATCATCACAGGGGGCAATTACATGCGATGCTTGTTCATTGTTATGATCAGGATCCTGGAATTTCTATGTTTGAATAAATTTTCTCCAACAATTATCGTTTATGTTAATGAAAAAAGAGGCATTGTGTTAAACGAATTTCAAAAGAGAACCATCTATTATAGTTTTAAAAGAAAAAAAGGCTCGTTTCAAATATTGCTTCCAAATGCCGGATGTAACTGGAGCAGAAATGAACGTCCAGCCAAAGTACCACAGGTAATCTGGGGTTCTCTTGATAGAGCAGACGTTGAAAATCTCTTGAAAAGTTTGTAGTGAAAGTACGAATGTTTTTAGGGGATCATATCAAGATAAGTTTTACTTACGGGTTTAAAACATAAAATATCTTTGTAAGACAAAAGTTTAACGGAGCAACGTAGGAAACTTAACACGTTACTCCTATTTATTAAATAAGACTCAAACTTTAAAAGGAATAATCTCGAACTTGAAACAGTAGAGACATTTGCGAATTATTAACGGTATTTCCTATATAGGTTACTTTCTTTCCTTTGCTATTTCTTTTCTATTTGGGGCAAGTGGTGGTTGTTCTAACCACTTATTTTGTACCATTAAATCAAACCAATTTTTTGTAACCCTTAGATTATTTAGAATTGTACTTTCATAAGCAGCCACAAGATCTGTCCTCATGGCTGATGCTAAACCTGCTCCATGATAGTTTTGTGCTGCTTGGAACAAGAATCCCATATGATATAGCATAAGCTTATCGGAAAAAGGAGATTCCGTTGATGTTGTCACTTCTGTTTCCCAGGATTTCGGAACTGGTAAATTATCTGTTTGCATAATTTTTGCAAATGTTTTAATTTGACCGTCTGAAGTTTTTTCGACATCAGTTAAAAACTTTCGGACTTCCTTACTTTGAGTGACTTGACTGAATGCGATAGAAAGCGTTTTTGCCATTATACTTTTTTTAAGGTTGAAAGAAATACTAATAATTTCTGTTGCAGCTAATGTTCTACCTTTCCCAAAAAATCCATCTTTGAAATTCTTGCTGGAAACATATTGAGGATTATTAGCTGGATAAAATAATGGATCTCTTTGAAAATTCCCTTTTTCAAGCAATAATTCAATTGTTTGGTGATACATCTTTTTCGCGTCATTATCACATGAATCGTAAAAATACCTTAAGTCTTTTCTAACAGAAACACCTAACGAAGTGCTATGTCCTAGCAATCCATGTAACGTCATTATATGTAAATAATTCAAACAAAATATATCAGAAAACAATCTCGGTTTACCTTTAAAAAGATCGGATTCATTAAATCCAATTGGAGTCGGAAAACCTTCATTTTCGATAAAAGTAGTAATTTGCTGCTTTTGTTTTTCGAATGTTTTAATAGCTTCTTCGAAAAGGATTTTAATTTCCTCGTCCTCTATAATAGTAACCATATATTTATTTACTACATCAGTCATCGTTCCGATAATATACTCACCCCAAAGTGTTCCTATCTCAGATGATGTAAGCTTTATTTTAGTTTCATCCACTCTATCACCTCAATTTCGTTGTTATCTAAGACTGTTGTAACGATTCTTTGTTTTGCTTTCAAACTAAAAACGCAAATATTATGTCATAATCACTGTAGTCCAATATGAAATTTTTTTACTGTCCTTTTACATAACGTCCCAACTAGAAACCTAATCAAAAGTTAATGTATCCAATATCAAATATTCTATGTATTTCTTCTATTGTAGGATTGAAAAATTTTTTTATACTCCTTAGAGTACAAGGTTGTGAGAAGATAAAGGACATTTATCTTAATTTTTATAGACATTTCCATATATATACTGATAGAATAATCTGAAATAAATTAGAGGTGGAATAGAATTGAAAAAAAGATTAGGTTGCTTACATGCCCATTACTCAAATATTGAATATATCGAAAGTGCATTTTCCTCATATGATATGGAA
>NZ_CADEPK010000376.1 GCF_902829255.1 Metabacillus niabensis
CTTTATATCCATTTTTACAAAAGGAAATAATAGGCTATAGTGTTTTAGGAAAACCAATAGTAGAATTAAAAATTGGAAATGGTCCTAAAAAGATTCATATGAACGGATCCTTTCATGCAAATGAGTGGATTACAACAAGTATTATGATGTATTGGTTAAAGAACTTTTTGGCATCTTTAGTTAATAATCAGCTTTTAGATGGCAATTGCTGCAGTTCTTTATATAAAGAGGTAACTCTCTCATTTGTGCCAATGGTTAATCCAGATGGTGTTGATCTTGTTCGGAATGGCTTACCAAATAACTCAAAGTACAATAAGTTAATTCTTGAAATAAATGGCTATAGCCTTGATTTTTCACAATGGAAGGCAAACATTAGAGGCGTTGATTTGAATAATCAATACCCTGCTAATTGGGAGATCGAAAAAGAGAGAAAAATACCTAAAGGTCCTGCCCCACGTGATTATCCAGGAGATGCCCCGTTAACAGAACCGGAAGCAATTGCATTAGCAGATATAGTTCAGAAACGGCAATTTGACCGTGTCCTTGCTTTTCATACACAGGGAGAAGAAATTTATTGGGGTTACTTAGGGAAAGAGCCCAAAGAAGCTGGCCAAATTGTTGCGGAATTTGAAAGATTAAGCGGATATAAAGCTATAAGAAATATTGATAGTCACGCTGGTTTTCGAGACTGGTTCGTCAATGAATATGAAAAGTCGGGATTTACTATTGAATTAGGACTAGGTGTAAATCCATTGCCTTTTGAACAGTTTGATGAAATGTATACAAAAAGCAAAGGAATATTTTTGGCTGCATTATTTATGTAAATTTCATAAGTTTATGAAACAAAATCTCATGTAATACGTATTAATAAGTAGAAGAAGATTTACTATAAGATAGGCTGTTTTCGCAATAAATTTGGTAAAAACAGAGAGTGGTTGATTTCCGCGGGACTGCATAGCTAACTCGGCGCTCTTTGCCTATGTGTATGCTTCACTAGTTCCGCATAATCAACCTATTTATTTTTCCTGTAAAACAGCAATCTTTTAGAAAAATTAATAACGACAAATAGAGAGGTGAAAATGAGAGTTGATGAGATTAATTAAGTTGGTTTTTCTCCTTATGTTCACGTTACTTCTTTGTGCAGGCTGTGTATCATCTCATCAACAAGAGAAAAATAAGGATCTTCCACCTACGGAGGATGTACAAAAGTCGAGAGAGGAATCTAATCAGCAAAGTAAACATGATGAAGTTATTTCTACTGAAATAGATGAAAGTGTATTCCATTCAGTAGCTGATTGGAAAGATGAGGAATCAATCTTTTACATTACTAATAGAGCAAATGGGTCAACGATCCATTCCTATAATATATATACTGGAGATTCTTCTATATTTTTCCGTTCTGAAGCACCGATAGTACAGTTTGAAGCAAATAGCAACCATTCCTTGTTTTTAGTACATACAAGTCCTACAACATATGAAGCTAATTTAATCATATTAGATGAAAAAGGTGAAATACAATATAATACAAAAATTCAGTCATTTGAATTAGAATTTACTTGGAATCAGCTTAATCATGAAGAATTATTTGTGTCTAGTTTTAATGAGGATTGGACATATAATACATATATTATAAATACTACGGAAAAGTCTATAACAGATAATCCAGTTAAGATTCCTTTTATGCAATGGGTTGGGGATACTAAAATTTCCTATTTGAAGTGGAATCAGGATGTACCAACTTTAACTGCACCAATGTATATCTATGATCGAAAAATGAAAGAAGAGTCACTTTTTGCAAATAATGTGTTAACAAATACTAATTATTCAAATGTTATGACTACGGTTGAAGTTTTCGATGATAAAGGAAATGCATCTATAAAGTTTTATGAATTAAGTACAATGAAGCTAATAAATGAGTTGCCAACAAGAGTGGTGTCACTTTATTCAGATTGGTCAATTCCATACCAGGATTATAATGAAGATAAACAAGTTTTTTACTTATTAGAAGTAAATGAGGAAAATACTTCTTATTCTTTAATATCGTATAATATTGAAACAAAAGAAAGGAAAGTATTAATTGAAGGCCTTGAAAATTATCAATTTAAATTATCTCCTAATGGGGATTATGCATTATACGGCCCAAGATTTGAGTATATGATTGATTTAAAAAACAAAAAACTAGTGGATTTAATAACATTCAAATAGTGAATAAGAAAGGAAAAGATGATCATGGCTATAGTAGATGTAACAGTAATTCCTATTGGAACTAACGATCCTAGTGTAAGTAAATATGTGGCTAATATTCAGACGGTCTTAAAAAAGTATGAGCTTGAGGAGAAGATTACGTATCAATTAACACCTATGAATACTATTATTGAAGGAGAATTATCAACTCTATTTGAAGTTATTAAGGCTATTCATGAAGCACCTTTCAGCATGGGCATTAATCGAGTAGCTACTAATATTCGTATTGATGATCGCCGCGATAAAAATACAACAATGCAAGGAAAATTGGAAAGTGTTCAAAAGCACTTATAATAATTAAAGAGAGGCTGACTCATTGGGGATTTATATCCCTTGATTGAGACAGCCTCTTTTAAAGCTACAATTGTTTATCACAGATGTACCTTCTTCTAAATGATAGCGTTTTAATTCAAAAGCATAAAAGTTATGTATGCATTAGTGTGTAGTAGGGAATCCGTTGTTTAATACAGTCATAACTGCAAACCATCCGAACACAGCCAAAGCACCGAACGCAAAAATCATCCCAAGAAAGTTTTTTTCTTTTAATGAACGAATCAATCCAAAAATAGCAAGAATGGTAACAAGTCCGAAAATAATTACTAAACCCATTAAAAAGCCCCCTTACGCTATATAAATTATATTCATTGTACCATGTAAAAAAAGGAGAAGATACAAACAATTCCTTATAATATTTTAATCGGTTTCATTAGCTTTGTCGAGTTAATTTTGGATTCATTTGCCATAGTTTACTAATAGAATACCCAAAGGAACGACAAATCAAACTGCTAAATGTAAAGCTTGAACCCTGAAAAAATAAGTGTAAAATAAGAGTAATTCATCAAATAGGAGTTGTTTAAAATGAATTGGAGACAAATACCACTAGGCCCACTTCAAACAAATTGTTATTTATATACCAATGGCAATAAGGAATGTTTAATAATTGATCCAGGTGGTGAAGCACAAAAACTGACGAGTATTATACAACAACAACATTTAAAACCTCTAGCAATTTTGTTAACACATGCTCATTTTGATCATATAGGAGCTGTAGACGAAATCCGAAATGAATGGAAAATTCCGGTTTATGTACATAAAAATGAAAAGGATTGGCTAACGAATCCATCATTAAATGGGTCAGAATATTTTATGGCTGGGAAAATTAAGGCATCTGAGCCAGATCATCTTATTAAAGATGAAGGAATGATAGAAATAGGGAATTTTAAGCTGAGAGTTTTTGAAACACCAGGTCATTCACCAGGAAGTGTTTCATATTATGATATTCAGTCCGGAATTGTCTTTTCTGGAGATGCATTGTTTGCAGGAAGTATTGGGAGAACTGACTTGCCTGGAGGTAATCATGAAACATTACTCAAAAGCATTCATGAAAAGTTATTAACACTACCAGAAGAAACACTTGTATTATCAGGTCACGGACCGGATACAACGATAGAATTAGAAATGGAAGGAAATCCATTTTTGAATGGATTTTAAAATTAGTTATAAGAACTAAGTGAGTTTCCTAAGTAGAGGAGTATGTCAAAGTGAGTAAGTACAGCTTTGAATAACGAGGTCTAACAAAAAAGAAACAGGCAGTAAAAAGCTGCCTGCTTCTTTTTTTATTCATAAAATTTAATGACCAGCACCTTGTCCTGGAATCATCATAAATGTTGTCCAATACGTAAATCCGACAAAGAAAATAGTTAAATATGCACCAAAGATATAAATGTACATACGTTCAGTTAATTTTAAGTAAGATAAAAAGACGAAAAACCCTGTTTGCCCGAAAAATAGTAAGGAAGTAGTCTTCATGTCTCCAAGATAAAACATGACTGCGAAGATTCCTGTCCAAAAACCTAATACTCGGAACATACGATCCATATGTATTCCTCCCTTTGTTGGTTTTGCCACAAACTGCCATGTTGTTTTAATACATGAGTCATTCTTATGTGATGTAATAACAACGTTTATAATAGCTTTAGACAAATCATCCTCATGTATAAGAAACTGCCACTTTCATTATTATAATGTACCTTTCCCATAATTGTAAATAGCGT
Source organism: Metabacillus niabensis (assembly GCF_902829255.1). GTDB lineage: Bacteria > Bacillota > Bacilli > Bacillales > Bacillaceae > Metabacillus > Metabacillus niabensis. The sequence continues at coordinate 4,299 of NZ_CADEPK010000376.1, forward strand.
TTACATTTCCTTCTCCAAATTAAAAATGATGTGTAATATGGAAAAAGATAATAAATTAGATTTTATATCCTGAATTTTTGAACAATTGACCATATCATTCTATAAAAGACCATTAGAAAACAAAATTGTTTTGATGAATAATACTTTTTTTGTAAGATGCTCTTTCTTTTATTATTTTGTACAATTACCTTGTAAATATACAAATAGAAGGGAGATGACGATATGCAAGCAATTGAACAATTAAGTGAACGATTAATTGAGGAGGCATGTGCGTTACATGCGTCAGATATTCATTTAATTCCTAAGGCACAAGAAACACAAATACATTTTCGGGTTGATGATGAACTAATCGAAAAGCATTCGATGAAAAAAGAAATATGTGACAGAATTATCTCTCATCTGAAATTTTTAGCATCGATGGATATAGGTGAACGAAGAAGACCTCAAAGTGGTGCGCTTTCTCTAGAGACGCCAAACATAAATGTCCACCTTCGCTTATCAACGTTGCCTACTATTTATGAAGAAAGCTTAGTAATCCGAATTTTACCACAAGGGAAAATTCCAGCGATTGGGGAATTAGCGCTATTTCAAACAACGACGAAAAAGTTATTATCGATATTAAACCACTCACACGGACTGATGATTTTTACTGGACCAACTGGCTCAGGGAAAACGACTACTCTTTATTCACTTATGCACTATGCAAAACGACATTTCAATCGAAATATTATCACGCTCGAAGATCCTGTTGAAACGAGAAGTGATGAGGTTTTGCAAGTTCAAGTAAATGAAAAGGCAGGAATTACCTACGCGACAGGTTTAAAAGCTATTTTAAGACATGACCCGGATATTATTATGGTTGGTGAAATCCGCGATAGGGAAACGGCACAAATAGCGATAAGGGCGAGCTTAACAGGACATTTAGTACTTTCTACAATGCATACGAGAGATGCAAAAGGGGCGATATATAGATTGCTTGAATTTGATGTTAGTTTATCGGAGATTGAGCAGACTTTAATTGCTGTTTCTGCCCAACGACTCGTTCAAATAAAATGTCCTTTTTGTGAAGGGCCATGTTCCCCATTTTGTCGAAAGCTTCGAAAAAATAGAAGGTTAAGTGTATATGAAATCTTATATGGAAGGAATTTAGCAGCAGTTGTTAAGGAAGCGAAAGGAGAATCAACTGTATACCGATATCCTACATTAAAGGATGTGATTAAAAAAGGGATCGCATTAGGTTATTTATATCCAAATTCATATGATCGTTGGGTATATAACTATGAAGATTAAACATGTATGGAGTATTAAAGAGCAAGCAACACTGCTAAAAAGATTAAGTACTTTATTAGAGAAAGGTTATACACTAAATGAGGCTTTAAATTTTCTATATGTAAATGAAAAAGGAAAGAAAAAAGATGATTTGAATATTTGCTTGTCACAGCTGACTGCAGGCTATTCACTTAGGAAAGCCTTCACTATCCTTCGTTTTCACCGTGATGTACTAAGCTATTTGTATTTCGCAGAAGAGCATGGTGATTTGGAATTTGCATTAAAAGAGGGCAGTGAAATACTTCATAAAAAAATAACCCATTTAGATCAATTATTTAAAATTCTTCGCTATCCAATATTTTTAATTATTACCGTCTTTGTTATTCTTGGATTTGTTCAATCGGTTATAACTCCACAGTTTGAACAACTATATTCCTCTATGAACATCGAGTCTTCATTCTTCTCGCAATTTCTATTACTTATATTTTCATCACTTCGATGGTTGGCGACTTTTGTTTTTATGTCTTTTATAGTTTTAGTT
>NZ_CADEPK010000377.1 GCF_902829255.1 Metabacillus niabensis
AATATATCTCTTGCTTTGTTAGTCATCCTTACGTCAATGAATATGAAAGAACCATTGGAATTCTCAATCTTTCCCTCGTTAATCCTATTGTTAACGTTATTTCGTCTTGGATTGAACGTATCAACTACACGGGCAATTTTAGCGGAAGGTGATGCAGGGAAGGTTGTTGAAACATTTGGAACGTTTGTAACGGGCGGAAATGTACTTGTAGGAATGGTTGTATTCATCATTTTAATCGTTATTCAGTTTATTGTTATTACAAAAGGGTCTGAGCGTGTATCTGAAGTTGCAGCACGTTTTACACTCGATGCAATGCCTGGTAAGCAAATGAGTATTGACGCGGATTTAAATGCTGGGATGATTTCTGAGCAACAGGCAAGAGAACGACGTGAAAAAGTTGCAAATGAAGCAGATTTTTACGGGGCAATGGATGGTGCTAGTAAGTTTGTAAAGGGAGATGCGATTGCTGGTATATTAATGGTATTAATTAATATGCTATTTGGCATCATTATTGGAATGATGCAAAACGGAATGTCGCTTCAAGAGGCAGCGTCTCATTATACAATGTTAACAGTCGGGGACGGAATCGTTAGCCAAATTCCCGCATTATTGATTTCGACAGCGACTGGTATTGTCGTAACAAGAGCGGCTTCAGATGGAAATCTTGGAGCTGACATTACAGCACAATTATTTGCCTATCCAAAAATGCTATATGTTGCTGCAGGAACAATATTTTTATTGGGCTTGTTTACTCCAATCGGAATCTTCCTAACATTACCAATTGCAGGCTTAATAGCTTTTGCCGGATATCGGATAGCAAAATCTAAAGAAATACCTGTTCAAGATGAAGACGAGGTTGAACAAGAGATTGAGATGGATGAAATGAAAAGTCCAGAAAGTGTTGTTAATCTTTTAAACATTGATCCGATTGAATTTGAATTTGGCTATGGATTAATTCCTTTAGCTGATACGAATCAGGGTGGTGATTTACTCGATCGAGTCGTCATGATCCGGAGACAATTAGCTATCGAATTTGGAATTGTCATACCAGTTGTTCGAATCCGGGATAATATTCAGTTGCAGCCAAATGAATATCGTTTGAAAATTAAGGGGAATGAAGTTGCAAAAGGTGAGATTTTACTTGATCACTTTTTAGCGATGGCTCCTGGAATGGAAGAAGATTCAATAGAAGGAATAGATACTGTTGAACCATCATTTGGATTACCAGCTAAATGGATTACTGAAGAGGTAAAAGACACTGCAGAAATGTATGGCTACACTGTTGTCGATCCACCTTCTGTCGTTTCAACACATATTACTGAAGTGCTGAAGCAAAATGCACATGAATTACTAGGAAGACAAGAAACAAAACAATTAATCGATCATTTGAAGGAATCATATCCGATATTAGTAGAGGAAGTTACACCAACTCCACTAAGTATCGGGGATATCCAAAAGGTGTTAGCGAAGCTTTTACGAGAAAAGGTTTCGATTCGAAACTTACCAGTTATTTTCGAAACATTGGCTGACTTTGGTAAAATGTCTTCTGATTCTGAACTATTAGGTGAGTATGTAAGACAAGCACTTGCAAAACAAATAACGTCGCAATATGTTGACCAAGATCAACTTTTAAAAGTTGTGACATTATCAGGGAAAGTAGAAAAAATGGTTGCAGAAGGTGTACAGCAAACAGAACATGGAAATTACTTATCATTAAGCCCAGACATCTCACAAGCAATCATTGAGGCAATAGCGAAGGAAGTTGAAATGCTTTCATTGCAGCAGCAAACACCAATTATTTTATGTTCACCTGCTGTAAGAATGTATGTAAGACAGCTTACGGATCGATATTTCCCGCACGTTCCAATCTTATCCTATAATGAATTAGAAGCAAATGTTGAAGTACAAAGTGTTGGGGTGGTGAATGTAGATTGAAGGTAAAAAAATATATCGCACCATCAATGCAAGAGGCTATGAAGAAAATTCGTTCAGAGATGGGAAATGACGCGGTTATTTTAAATTCGAAGGAAGTTAATACAGGTGGTTTTTTTGGTCTTTTCACGAAAAAGAAAATTGAAGTGATTGCTGCGATGGATCCTGATGTTCCATCACAGCAGAAACCAAGCAAGAAGCCTGCACCATTTATAAATGAACAGTCAAAAATGATGGTTGAAAATCCTCAAGTACTTAAACAACCGAATGATGATTTGGTCATGGAGATAAAAGAACTAAAAAATATGCTCCAATCTATCCCAACTACAGAGCAAAGTAATATGTATCCAGAACCTTTAAAGGAAATTCTCGAACAAATGAAAAATCAAGAGGTTCATTCACGATTAAGAAACGAAGTGATGGCTAAACTATTAGAATTTTGGTATGAGCAAAACGGTGCGGCTACTATCCAACAGTTAAAAGAAAAACAATATGAATTTTTTGAAGCACAATTAAGTGAATTATCCTTTGGGGGAATCTCTTATCAAAAAAAATACATTAATGTAATAGGGCCAACAGGTGTAGGCAAAACTACGACGTTAGCTAAGCTTGCGGCCGAATGCGTCATTGAGAAAAGAAAAAAAGTTGCGTTTATTACAACAGACACTTTTAGAATTGCGGCAATTGACCAGTTAAAAACATATGCAAAAATCTTAAATGTTCCAATTGAGGTTTGCTACAATCTTGACGATTTCAAAAACGCGAAAGAAAAATTGGCTAACTATGATTACATCTTAATTGATACTGCAGGAAGAAATTTTCTAGAATCACAATATGTTGATGATTTGCAGAAAATTATCGATTTTAATGATGAGATGGAAACCTTTCTTGTATTAGCAGCAACTGCAAAGCCTTCCGATATGCTAGCAGTATATGAGCAATTTTCCGTTATTCCTATTAATAAGCTAATTTTTACTAAGCTTGATGAAACCTCAACGAGAGGTCCATTATTTGACGTTATGATTCGCACTAAAAAAGGTATAGCATATACAACACATGGCCAAAATGTCCCAGATGATATCGAAATGGCAACTAAAGAACGTATAGTCGAACAGATATTGAGGTAGTGATATGGTGAATGATCAAGCAGCGCGTTTAAGAGAACGGTTAATGGCATTAAAATCTCAAGCAAAATCTATAGCGGTTGTAAGTGGTAAAGGAGGAGTTGGCAAATCAAACTTTTCGTTAAACTTCTCACTATCCTTACAAGCGTTAGGGAAAAGAGTATTGTTATTCGATTTGGATATTGGAATGGGTAATATCGATATTTTAGTAGGTGAGAGCTCTCCCTATTCAATTGTTGATTACTTTGAAAAGCAATTATCTCTCATTGATATTATAAAAAATGACCCATCTGGACTTGATTATATTTCAGGGGGAACTGGCTTGGGGACCATTTTCAAGCTCGATGACGGAAAATTTGAACGATTTACAAGTGAATTAGAGCTGTTATTTAAAGCATATGATTTTGTTATTTTTGATATGGGTGCCGGAATTTCCGAGGATAGCATACAATTTATTCTCGCTGTTGATGAAATTATTGTCATTACAACACCAGAACCAACAGCGATAACAGATGCGTATGCTGCAATGAAATATATTACTCTAAAGGATTCAACGATTCCATTTACACTTGTGATTAATCGAGTATTCAATCAAAAGGTTGGCGAAACAACCTTTAAGAGGTTAGCGAGCGCGATGACTAGTTTCATGCAGAGAGAAATAACTTTACTTGGTATGATTCCGGATGATTCTACGATAATGAAAGCTGTTATTAATCAAAAACCATTTGTGCATTTTCAACCAAATTGCCCTGCCAGTAAAGCGATTGCAACTCTTTCAAATGAATTTTTGATGAGAACGAATTCCTTAGATTCAGCTGTTTATCAAAAAACACCTTTTATAGCGAAATTAAAAAATTTCTTCATGAAAGGTAGGTAAAATGATGAAAAAAATACGAGTGTTGATAGTAGATGATTCTGCTTTCATGAGGAAACTTATTACAGACTTTCTTCAAGAGGAAGAAAGTATTGAGGTTATCGGTACAGCAAGAAATGGGCAAGATGGATTAAAAAAAATTGAATTGCTAAACCCAGATGTTGTGACGATGGATGTCGAAATGCCTATTATGAATGGACTAGAGGCATTAAAGGAAATTATGCGAAAATATCCAAGGCCTGTCATTATGTTATCAAGTACAACGAAAGAAGGAACCGATAATACAATTAAATCGTTACAATATGGTGCATTTGATTTTATCGCAAAGCCTTCTGGTGCAATTTCTTTAGATTTATTTAAGATAAAGGAACAACTGAAAGAAAAAGTAAAGTTAGCAGTAACAGCTAACTTCAAAAATAAACAAATTCTAGTAAGAAATGAAAAAAATATCCCCCACCAAATTAAAGAGTATAGTAAAATAGACACATACAGTGAGAAAAGTACTACTTACTCTGAGGAAAAAAGACTAAAAGATAAAATTGTTTGTATCGGAACATCAACTGGAGGCCCTAGAGCCTTACAACATGTGTTACCGAAGTTACCTAAAGATATTGATGCACCTATTTTCATCGTACAGCATATGCCTCCAGGATTTACGAATTCCTTAGCAAATCGTTTAAATTCGATGTCTTTCATTACTGTTAAAGAAGCAGAAAATGGCGAAATTGTTAAAAAAGGAACAGCATATATTGCACCCGGTGGTTCTCATATGCATGTCATTCAAACGGGTACTTCACTAGTGATTAAAGTTGATAAATCGGAAATAAGAAATGGACATAGACCTTCAGTTGATGTGATGTTTGAATCAATTAGTCAGTTAAAGAATTACTATAAAGTTGCAGTTATTATGACAGGCATGGGATCTGATGGAACGGAAGGATTAAAACGGTTGAAAACGACTGGAATAGTTGATGCAATTTCGGAATCAGAACAAACTGCTGTTGTTTATGGTATGCCTAAATCAGCATATGCTACCCAACTTGTTGACAAAGTTGAACATGTAGAAGATATTGCAGCTTCAATCATGAATTTTATAAAAAAATAGGGGTGTCACCTTATGGAATTGAATCAATACTTAGAGGTTTTTATTGAAGAAAGCAAAGAGCATCTACAGGCTTGTAACGAAAAATTATTAGAACTAGAAAAAAATCCCAATGATTTATCGATTGTAAATGAAATTTTTCGTTCTGCCCATACATTAAAAGGTATGAGCGCAACGATGGGATATGAGGATTTGGCAAATTTAACACATCAAATGGAAAATGTGTTAGATGCTATTCGAAATGAAAAATTAACTGTTACTTCAGCAGTTTTTGATGCAGTTTTTGCTGCGGTTGATGATTTAGAGGAAATGGTCTTTTCAATTGCTGAGGGTGGAGATGGAAAGAAGGATGTTTCAACAGTTTTAACGATGCTTAAAAATATTGAAAATGGTGGCAGTAATGCTAGTAAACTAGCAGAAAATCAAGTTGCTGCAACACTAGAATCTCCTTCACAAGCAAAACAAGAATACGATGACTTTGAGTTTACTGTTATTCAACAGTCAAAGGAGCAGGGGTTTACTGCTTACGAGCTAACGATCAATTTGCGTGAAGATTGTTTATTAAAGGCTGCAAGGGTTTTTATGGTTTTTGAAATACTTGAGCAGCTTGGAGAAGTTATTAAATCAGTTCCATCTGTTGATATGCTGGAAGAAGAAAAGTTTGATTCACAATTTTCTGTAGCAATCGTATCAAAGGAGTCTGCTGAGGACATTAAATTAAAAGTGATGAAGGTTTCAGAAATTGACAATGTAAGTATAACGACCATTGAGCCTGAAACGATGATGAATCAAAACGGTAAGGATGAAGCTGCTACAGCAACTCCTAAGAAAGAGGAAATTGCTAAAGAGGAAAAGGCAGAGAAGAAATCCGTATCAAAGCAAGTAACGACGACGAGTTCAAAAACAATCCGTGTAAATATCGAACGTTTAGATATTTTGATGAATTTATTTGAAGAATTGGTTATTGATCGCGGTAGACTCGAGCAAATATCAAAGGATTTAAATAATAGTGAATTAGATGAAACAGTTGAAAGAA
>NZ_CADEPK010000378.1 GCF_902829255.1 Metabacillus niabensis
GTTATAGAGAGAACGAACTCGGTTAAAGGTATTTAATGATAAAAAGTAGGTGGATAAATTATATGTCTAGTTTTCCAGATCTAGAAGATAAACATAAAAAAGAGCAAAGGAAAATAAAGGAAATCGATATTAGAGAAATATTCATTGTATTAAAACGATATATATGGATCATTATTATGATTACTTTTATAACAACCTCTTTAGGTACCTATTACACGTTTTCAACCTTCACTCCTTTGTATCAATCTACGAACAGAATTATTTTTGGATCAGCTGATGTCAATTTAATTACAACATTAAAGGTCATTATCAAGGATACTACAGTACTAGATAAAGTTGTTAGTAAACTAGATTTACCTTATACATCTGAAATATTAGCAGGAAAAATTGCTGTAGGAACTATAGATAATTCATCAGTTGTAACGATTACTATTACAGATAAGGATCCGGAGCAAGCTGCTCTGATAGCAAATGTTGTAGCGGAAACCTATAAAGAAGAAATTCCAAAAATTATGGGATTTAATGATGTAAAACCGTTATCAGAAGCTAAGGTAAATCATACTCCAATAAATCAGAGCCAAAACCGAAATATCGTTATATCGATTTTAGGTGGTATCGTTATAGGGGTAGGGTTAGCTTTCCTATTGGAATCACTAAACAATAGTATAAGAAAAGAAGATGAGGTTGAAGAGTTATTAGGTATTCCAGTGTTAGGTTCAGTCTCAACGATGAAAAAGAAAAATATGCAAAATAAAAGGAAAAACGACAAACTTATGTATAGAGGTGAGACTCTTGGTTCTTAGGATAAACAAGAAAAAATCAGTAAGGGAAAATTCAAAACGTCATTTTGTCTCATATTCTAATCCAAGCTCACAAATTGCAGAACAGTTTCGAACGATACGAACAAATATACAATTTTCCTCTATTAATAAAAAACACAAAACATTAATCATTACATCTCCATCACATGGAGAGGGAAAAACTACATCCGCAATTAATTTGGCCATTTCACTTTCTCAACAAGGGGATAAGGTCTTGTTAGTTGACGCTAACTTGCGAAGACCGACAGTACATTCTACTTTTAACCTAAAAGATGCATTAGGTCTATCAGAAGTTTTAATTGGAAAGGCAACGATAGAAGATGCAATAGTACAAACTCAAATTGGTCAACTTGAAGTTTTACCTAGTGGTATAACTCCTCCTAATCCAGCGGAATTAATCGGTTCAAAAGCAATGAGTCAATTTATTAAGGAAATAACTGATGAATACGATGTAATTCTATTTGATTCTCCTCCTGTACTTGAAACAACCGATACTAAATTACTTGCTGGTCAGTGTGATGGGGTGATTTTAGTATTAACGAGTGGTAAAACAGATAGAGAAAAAGCAATTGAGGCGAACCGATTATTAAATTTAGTAAGAGCAAAGGTATTAGGTGTTATATTAAATGAACGAAATTAATCGCTTTGTTCTTTTATTATAACGGTTGGTTCTTTATTAAGAACAAATGAAATAGTATTTGTATAGGTGATATCTCCTAACCTTTATAAATGGAGGTACTCGGCCATGCTGTGGGTTGAAGAAACCTTAGACACGAGTTGTCAAGAGTGTGGTGTGAGGGCGGGTTAAATGCCCATTTATTTAAAATTCCCGCAAAGATATCTCAACTGTGAGATATTTTTGCGGGAATTTTGAAGGAAGCTAATGATATGAAGAAAATATATTTCCGAGAGTTTTCCCATAATGTTCACTATATAATTGTTCATTCATAAAACTATAAAAGTTAGTAAGGAGAAGCTTGTTTAATCCTATAGATTAAAACCAATTTAACTTGAAAGGAGGAAATAAAATGACCTATAAAAGTAGGTTATATTTCTTAATTAGCTTAGACTCCTGCATTGTCTTATCAACTATTTTTTTAAGCCATTTATTATTTAATCAGGTATCAACCACTCCTACTTCTGCAATGCTACTAAGTGCAGTAACCTTATTGATTTGTCATCATATTTTTTCATTCGTTTACAACCTTTATAAAAAGGCATGGGAGTATGCAAGCATTGGAGAGTTATTAAGTATATTTAAGGTTATCTCTTTCTCTATCTTTACAACAGCAATTGTTCAAGTGATAGCTTACCAGCAAGCTAACTATCGCGTACTAGTTGTTACATGGATGACACATTTATTATTAATCGGAGGATCGCGATTTATATGGAGAATCTATCGCGATAACTATTTAAAACCAACAGTAAACAAAAAGAGAACTCTAATCGTAGGAGCAGGCTCTGCTGGAACTATGGTAGTAAGACAGCTTTTATCAAATCCAGAAGCAGAATTATTACCAGTAGCTTTTATCGATGATAATCAAAAGAAACAGAAGCTAGATATATTTGGAATACCCGTAATAGGTGGTGTGAAGGATATACCACTACTATCAGTTAAATACAAAATTGAAAATATCGTAATAGCTATTCCATCTTTAAATAAGAAACAGCTTAATTTTATTTTTAAGGAATGCGCAAAAACAACTGCAAAAACGCAAATGATTCCAATGCTAGAGGACATTATGACAGGGAAAGTGTCAGTTAATCAATTTCGAGATGTTCAAGTTGAAGATTTATTAGGTAGAGAAACAATCGAATTAGACATGACTAGTATTAGTGAGTCTATAACAAATAAGGTGGTGCTTGTAACAGGTGCCGGCGGGTCAATTGGATCAGAAATTTGTAGGCAAATTTCAAATTTTAGCCCAAAGAGATTAGTCTTATTAGGTCATGGGGAGAATAGCATTTACTCAATAGAAATGGAACTAAAAGAATCATGTAAAAACAAAGGAATTGAATTTATTACTGAAATTGCTGATTTACAAGATTATGAAAAACTATTATCTGTCGTGGATATTTATCAACCTAATGTCGTTTACCATGCCGCTGCACATAAACATGTCCCACTTATGGAACGAAATCCAGAGGAGGCAGTAAAAAACAATGTAATTGGAACTAGGAATATAGCACAAGCAGCAAGTCAACATGGTGTTGAAACATTTGTAATGATATCAACAGATAAAGCAGTAAATCCGACAAGTGTGATGGGAGCGACGAAAAGATTAGCGGAAATGATCATTCAGCATTTCGATCAAATTAGCTCTACGAAATTTGTTGCCGTTAGATTTGGAAATGTACTAGGAAGCAGAGGCAGTGTAATCCCATTATTTAAAAAGCAAATACAAAATGGCGGACCAGTTACTGTTACTCATCCTGATATGGTTCGTTATTTTATGACAATACCCGAAGCCGCACGATTAGTAATTCAGGCAGGTGCATTAGCAAAAGGTGGAGAAATCTTTGTCCTTGATATGGGAGAGCCTGTAAAAATCGTTGATTTGGCTATAAATCTAATCAAACTATCAGGTAATTCAATTGATGATATAGGGATTGAATTTACTGGTATAAGACCAGGGGAAAAACTTTTTGAAGAGTTGATGACAAAAGATGAAGTTAATGAAGAACAAATATATACAAAAATATATATTGGGAAGACATCTGAGTTGTTTATAGATGAAATAAATTACATCATAAATAACTTTAATAAATTTGACAGAAAACAGTTAAGAGAAGCGCTATTAGAATTGGCAAATGAAAAAATGAAACAGAAGAAGTTGATTTCGGTTTAGAACATACATGTACATTGTATGTTCTAAACAATTAAAAATTATGTATGAAGGGGCATGTAATGAAGAAAAAGTCAATTTGTGTCGTTACAACAAAATCTTCTACAATTGAAGCATTTCTTTTAGAACAATTATATTACTTACAAAAAAATGGCTATGATGTCACAATTGTTTGTGATGTAGATGATGAGTTAGAAAAAAAATTGCCGAAATCAATATCGTATTACCCAATTCCTATGAAACGTGGAATAGAGATAGGGATGATCATAATTATTTGGAGGCTAGTTCTATTATTTAAGAGGGAAAGATTTGATATTGTTCAATATTCCACCCCAAATGCAGCGTTTTATGCATCAATTGCTTCTTGGCTTGCCAGTAGACCGATAAGACTATATTGCCAATGGGGAATAAGATATGTAGGTTATAGAGGTCTAACAAGATTGATTTTTAAACTTATTGAAAAAATTACATGTTTATTATCAACTGACATTGAACCTGATAGTTTCAGTAATTTGCAATTTGCTAGGGAAGAAGGTTTATATTCCACTAAAAATAGTAGAGTTATTTGGAATGGAAGTGCAAATGGTGTAAATATAAAAAAGTTCGATATAAATAAGAAAAATGAATGGAGAAATGAAATTAGAAAATATTATAACATTCAAGGCTCTGAATTTGTATATGGTTTTAGTGGAAGATTAGTGAAGGACAAAGGGATAAATGAGTTAATAGCAGCATATAAAATAATTTATGAAAATTTTGTACCTAATTCCAAATTATTAATTGTAGGTTCTTATGATGATGATAATAACATTGATCAACAATTGATGTCTTGGGCAAGAGATAGTCAGTCAGTCATTTTTTGTGGATATACCAATGAGATAGAAAAATATTATTCTGCAATGGATGTTTTTATTTTACCGAGTTATCGAGAAGGCTTTGGAAGTGTAGTAATAGAGGCCGAAGCGATGGGGAATGCTGTAATTGTGACAGATATTCCAGGGCCAATTGATGCAATGAAAAAAGGAGTGACTGGTTTAACGGTTAGAAAGGGAGAGGTTGGCGAATTAGTTAATGCGATGAAAAAGTTGTTTGATGAGGTGGATTTGCTCTTATTAATGAAAGAAAATGCAGTAAAATTCTCACGGGAGAATTTTGAGCAAAAAAAGCTATGGAATCATGTACTTAATGATAGAAATTTGTTAATTCAACGAACTCGAACAAATAGCATGGGAGTGTATAGAAAAAATGCATAGAAGTCCGAAGGTTTCTGTCATTATGGGGATATATAATTGTGAAGATACATTGTCTGAAAGTATTGAGTCAATAATTAATCAAACCTATAAAGATTGGGAATTAATTATTTGTGATGATGCTTCAACTGACAGTTCATATAAGATTGCTTGTCATTATGCGAAACGGTATTCAAATAAAATAATTGTAATAAGAAATAATGAGAATATTAAGCTTGCAGGGACATTAAATAAATGTCTTTCAATAGCAGCAGGAGAATATATTGCAAGACAAGATGGAGATGATATTTCATTAATTAATAGATTGGAAAAGCAAGTGGATTTTTTAGACAATAACCTACATTATATGGTGGTAGGTACAGGGATGATTCCTTTTGATGATTTGGGAGAAAACGGGATTAGAATAGGAAAACCTGAACCACGTAAAGAGGATATCCCTAAAAATCGAATTTTTATGCATGCTACTATTATGATGAGAAGAGAAGCTTATATGGCATTGAATGGTTATCGGGTTGCTACTCGGACAAGAAGAGCGGAAGATTTTGATTTATGGATAAGATTTTTTGCTAAAGGATATAGAGGCTATAACCTACAAGAAGCTTTGTATAAGGTAAGAGAAGATAATTCTGCTTTTGCAAGACGGAGATTTAAACATTATACAGATTTATCATTACTTATTTTTTTGGCATGTAAAACATTGAAGCTGCCAATAAAATATTATCTTTTTATGCTAAAACCACTAATTATTGGATTATGTCCAACTCTTATCGTTAGAAATTACCATAGATTTAAAGATTCAGTTATAAACGAAAAGAGTATATAAATATTTGAGATTTCTAGGTGGAAAATATGACTTTATTTTGGATTAATTTATTTTTAGTATACTCATTTTCTTTTTCTTCCAGATTGGTCGCAGGATATACTAATCCTATTTCAAATAATTTCCCAAAACCTTATAAGCCGTTCGTTGCTCTGGCATTGTTATCATTGATTTTAATTTCAGGGTTAAGAATAAATATTGGAGATACTAGTGCATATACCCATAGTTATATTA
>NZ_CADEPK010000379.1 GCF_902829255.1 Metabacillus niabensis
GGTTGACACTTTAGAATTATCGTATAGAATAGTAAATAAGAACAAGATGTTATATTTCCTTACATCTTATGATAGTAATTATTACAGAGGAGGAAGTAAAATGGATGCTACTTTTTTAATGAATAGCCTTTGGGTTATGTTAGGTGCAATCTTAGTTATTTTTATGCAAGGTGGATTTATTTTACTAGAGGCTGGTTCAACAAGAATGAAAAATGCAGGACATATTGCTGGTAAAACAGTTTTTACATTTGGTCTTGCGTCATTAGTGTTTTGGGCAGTTGGCTACGGCTTTATATTTGGTAGCAATGGTAATTTTTTTGTCGGCTTATCTGATTTCTTTTACTCAGGTGGCCAGACGGAAGGAATGGCATTATCGACTTCCGTATTCTTCTTATTCCAATTAGCGTTTGCGGGAATTTCGATTACAATTGCCTTAGGTGGTTTTGCTGAACGTGCGAAATTATCAATCTATTTAGTATTCACAGTATTATTTTCAGCGCTCGTTTATCCAGTAGTTGCTCATTGGATTTGGGGTGGTGGCTGGTTAGCGGAACATGGTAAGCAAGACTTTGCAGGGTCGACTGTTGTACATTTAACAGGTGCAATGGCTGCATTTGCTGCTACTATACTATTAAAACCTCGTATTGGAAAATTCAATAAAGATGGTTCGGCAAATAATATCCAAGGGCATAACCAGGTTTTCACAGCTTTAGGAGTAATTGTGTTATGGATCGGTTGGTTCGGATTTAACGCGGGTAGTACAGTGTCAGTAGATGATGGTTTCTTTGGATTTGTTGCTCTTAATACGAATTTAGCAGCAGGTGCAGGAGCAGTTGCAGCACTTATTATATCTTGGATGGTCCTTGGAAAATCAGATATTCCTACAATGCTTAATGGTGCTTTGGCAGGATTAGTTGCAATTACAGCTTCTTGTGCATTTGTTGATACATGGGCAGCTGTAGTTATCGGTTTCATCGCAGGTATACTTGTATTCTATAGTGCTAGATTTTTTGAAAAGAGAAAAATTGATGACCCAATCTTTGCATTATCAGTACATGGTGTTGCAGGGGTATGGGGGACATTATCTACAGGATTCTTCGCTACTCCTGAATTAGCTACAGTTGGGTTACCAGGGTTATTCTACGGTGGCGGATTCACACAATTAGGTGTTCAATTCATGGGGGTTGCTGCTTCAGCGGCTTATGCATTTGTCGTATCATTTGTTATCTTAGCTGTTTGTAAAAAACTAATGAATGGGTTAAGAGTAACTGAGGAAGAAGAAATTATGGGGTTAGACATTAGTGAGCATGGAAGCTACGGTTACCCTGAGTTAATAGACAATAAGAAAGAAAATCTAGGCTCATAAAAAATGGTAAAATCCCTTGATTTTATGAAGTACAGTATAATAAAAACAACTATGAAAAGTGGAGTATGCACTAAGGCTGCTCCACCTTTCCTTATTTTAAGTGAGGGAGTGTCTCTCATGTTGAATGAAATTGATTCATATCATTCATTAAAAAAGTGGAAGGATATCCATATTTTAGCTGAAATTCATGATACAACTGCATTAAATCAATTCCATGATGAAGTGATGAAGGCAGCATGGAAAATTGTGATAACACAATTTGAAAAATCATTTGGTTCACCCCCTTGTTCGTTTTCTTGGTTTATAACAGGCAGTGGGGGACGCAAGGAGCAGGGCTTATATAGTGATCAAGATCATGGAATTGTATTTTACGATGACACAAAAGAGGCAAAAAATTACTTTCAAAAACTCGGAGATGAAATTTCAAAAGGTCTCGAGCAACTTGGTTATCCGTTTTGTGATGGAAAGATAATGAGCTCAAATCCAATGTGGTGTAAATCAGTGGAAGGGTGGAAGGAGCAGTTAGCCCAATGGATGTTGGATAAAAGCTGGGAATCTATCCGGTATTTACAAATCTTTTACGATTCCCGGACGCTCATTGGAAATCAAATGTTACCAATAGAGCTAAAAAAAATGATCTTTCATTATCATGAACATGACAACCAACTGCTACAACGTTTTTTAGATAATATTCAATTTTTTAAACATGCAGTTGGGCCGCTTGGACAATTGTTCGTACAATCCAGCGGGAAATATGAAGGGTGTATCGATTTAAAAAGAACTGCATTTTTACCATATGTCAATGCAATAAGATTATTAGCGATCAAGGAAGGAATCGTCGAAACGAGTACAATATCACGAATCGATGAGTTAAGTAAGAAGGAGGAATATCGTTTATTACTTGCTGAAGTTAAAGAAAATTTCAAAAAGCTACTTTCATATAGGTTATCGCTGTTTTCTTCTGCGGAATCATATGAGGACGTTCATTATTTATCAGTGAAAAATTTAACAAAATATGAAAAAAGAGAAATTAAGACCATATTAAAGGGTGGAAAAAAGGTTCATCAATTAGCCCAAGCAATAATAGAAAAAGGTGTTTATCATGACTTTTGATCCATTTTTTTTTATGAAGGGTTTTCCTGGTAGAGCTGGGGCACAGAGCAGTCAGCATGTTGCTTATTTAAGGCAGTTACAGCGTGAAATGAGAGTTGAGGAGACCCTTCATATCCCACTTACCGAATTAAATGTAATTGTATTTGATATTGAGACAACTGGTTTTTACCCCGATCAGGGAGACCAGATTATTTCAATTGGTGCAGTAAAAGTAAAAGGGGATGAAGTAAAAGAGGGGGAAACCTTTTATTCTCTTATAAAATCTGAAAAAAAATTATCTGATGATATTAAACAGTTAACAGGTTTAAAAGATGAACAATTACAAGAGGCACCTTCATTGTCAGAGGTTTTATTTCAGTTTTTTCAATTTGCAAAGGACTATACGTTAGTTGCTCATCATGCGAATCATGAGAAAGCGTTTCTCCAGCATGCTTCATGGAAACTTTATCGAGCTCCATTTAAGCATCGATTAGTTGATATGTCGTTTCTGTACAAAATTGCCGAGCCTGATGTAAAGCTAATTACACTTGAGGAATGCTGTGAACATAATGGTATTTTACCATTTGGTCGCCATCATGCATTATATGATGCGAAACTTACTGCAATGCTATGGAGCATTTATGTAAATAAGCTTACACAAATGGGATGCACAACGTTAAAGGATCTCTATGAACAATTAACTATAAAATAAATTTAAAAGAGGTAACGATTTGGAGATTGTCCATCTTTAACGTTACCTCTTTTTTTTGCAATCATCATCTAAAATTCCTGATATTTCCCGATCTATTTACATAAAAACTACATAATTTTACAAAAACCTTTACATTGGCTTTGTATAATTTATATGTAGGATATTAGATGAAGACGGAAGGTGGAAACAAGGTGAGGAGAAAAGATAATCATGCAAAAAAACGCAAGCTTCTATATGGAACAATCGCTACAAGTTTAATTGTTAGTATGTTCTCATTCACACCAAAGACAAGCACTGTTTTTGCTGAAGAGCAACCTGTCACTATGGATATTAGACTATTAGAGACAACAGATATTCACGCACATATTATGGATTATGACTATTATGGTGATAAACCAAGTACAAGTTTTGGTTTAGTACGTACTTCTGCTTTACTAAAGCAACGTCAGGCTGAGAAACAAAATACAATTCTTGTTGATAATGGTGATTTAATTCAGGGGAATCCATTAGGTGAATACGTGTTTAGGCAAGGGTTAGAGGAAGGTGAGGTTCATCCAATTATTAAAGCGATGAATCTGCTTAATTATGATGCAGCTACTCTTGGAAATCATGAGTTTAATTACGGATTAGAGTTTTTAGATGAGACAATGGATGATGCCAATTATCCAATTGTTAACGCCAATGTTTTTCATGCTAGCAACCAAGATGATTATTATTTTAACCCATATGAAATTGTTGAAAAGGAATTCGTGGATTCCAATGGTAATGTGCATAAGGTAAATGTTGGATTTACTGGGTTTGTACCACCACAAATCAATGTGTGGGATAAGAAGCATTTGGAAGGCAAGGTTGTCACGAAGGATATTGTTGAATCTGCAAAAAAAGTTATTCCTGAAATGAAGGAAAAAGGAGCAGATTTAATTGTTGTTATTGCACACACTGGAGTTGACACTAGTGAAGGTGTAACAGGATCTGAAAATGCAGTCTTTGATTTAACCAAAAAAGTCCCTGATATAGATGCAATCGTTTCTGGACATCAGCACAATCTGTTTCCTGGAGATGCAAGATTTAATGGCGTTGATGCAATTGATAACGTTAAAGGAACTGTTAATGGAGTCCCTGTAGTTATGCCTAAAAACTGGGGTAGTCACTTAGGAATCATTGATTTAAAGTTACAACTAACTAACAGTGCAAATGGTGAAGAAGATTGGGAAGTTATTGATTCAATTTCAACAGCTGAGTCAATTTCAACTGTAACCGAACCTAATAAAGAAATGGTTGAAGCAGTGAAAGCGGATCATGAAGCTACTTTAGACTATGTGAGACAAAGTGTTGGCTCAACAACTGCACCTATTAATAGTTTTTTCGCACTAGTTCAGGATGATCCTTCAATACAAATCGTGACAGACGCACAAAAATGGTATGCTGAGGAAAAATTAATAGGAACTGAATATGAGGGAATGCCATTGCTTTCTGTAGGTGCTCCTTTTAAAGCAGGAGGAAGAAACGGTGCTGAATATTATACAAATATTCCTGCTGGTGATTTAGCAATTAAAAATGTAGGTGATTTGTACTTATATGACAATACGGTGCAAATAGTAAAAGTTACAGGAGCAGATGTGAAGGAATGGTTAGAGATGTCTGCTGGACAATTTAATCAAATTGACCCTAACGTTAATGAGGAACAAAGTTTAATTAATAATGATTTTCCAACATTCAATTATGATGTAATAGACGGGGTTACGTACCAAATTGATGTGACAAAGCCTGCAAAATATGATACTAGCGGTAACATGATTAATCCTGAATCAGCTCGTATTAAAAATTTAATGTATGATGGGAAACCGATTGATTTAGAACAGGAGTTTTTAGTTGTTACAAATAATTATCGTGCTTCAGGTGGTGGGAATTTTCCAGGCAACCTAAGCTCAAAAATTATTGCTCAGTATCCGGATGAGAATCGTCAAGCTGTTATGAACTATATTATTGAAAAAGGACAAGTTAATCCATCAGCAGATAATAACTGGTCAATAGCACCTATTTTAAATGAGGTTTATGTAACTTTTGAATCATCTCCATCGGCAAAAGCATTTGCAGATGAATCAGATAATATAAAGTTCATAGAAACATTAGAATCAGGATTTAGCAAATATTCACTTGATTTAAGTACTGCTGGTGATGGCTCAAATGAAAATCCAGATGGTGAAAAGCCAGGTGATGGCTCAAATGAAAATCCAGATGGTGAAAAGCCAGGAGATGGAACAAATGAAAATCCAAATGGCGAAAAGCCAGGAGATGGCTCAAATGAAAATCCAAATGGTGTAAAACCTAGTGATGGTAATGATCAAAAATCAAATGTAGAATATCCAATAAATAATAGTGATAACGGAAATACAAAAGGTAAAAGTCCTAATACAAACAATGGAAATGGATTTGGAAATCTATTGCCATCGACTGCAACAAATACTTATAATTACGTTGCAATTGGGATCATTTTATTAGCTAGTGGCGCTATCACACTTTTCTTGATAAGAAGAAAACAAAAACAATTTCAATCATAAAGGAATCTAACGAATAAAAGACTTTTTAAAGGCCTTGTCCCGATCATTTTAGGGACAGGCTTTTTTTATGTAATGTAGATTCTTGTAACGGAATGATAAGTGCTATTATATATATTTACCGAGTGGAATTTAACCGTATACATAATTGAATTTTTCGAATATATAAATATGCATTTTCAAAAGAGAAAGAAAGTAGTAATATATTACTACTTTAAGATGATTCAAAATTAGTAG
>NZ_CADEPK010000380.1 GCF_902829255.1 Metabacillus niabensis
ACATAATGGGATCAATTGCTAATTTTTTATTTTATCATCTATTTTTTAAAAATGGTAAATGTATACAAAAGTGATCATACTCAATTAAACCTATTCCCCTTTTGAAAGAAAAAACAGCAAGGGTAGGAACATATTTGCTCCTACCCTTGCTCATTAATCCTGACCAAATTTCACTATTTGATAGTCATAGCCATTAATAAAATGCTCTCCTTTTTCAACGGTCTTTTCTGTCAGGACATTTGTTCCATTATAAGGTAGTTGCACCTTTCCACCCTTTCCATCCATATTTACGATAACCCAAAGTAAATATCCGTTTCCTTGTCTCGGCACAATAATTGTCCCTTCAGTAACTTGAGCCTTCACCGTAACACCTTGTTCATTAGCATAATGGTTAATAATTGTTTTTAGTAAAAGCTCACCTTCATCTCCAGTAGGAAAAGAGCCAAGCATAACGATTTTTCCATTTCCTATATTACGTTCAGTTATAAATGCCATTCCAATGGAAATACCTTCTGTAAGTGTTCCCATCACCTTTGCATCAATAGGGTGAAATAGTGAGCTCCATAAACTTAATGGAGCTTTCACTCCCTTAAATTCTCCAACTGAACCAGTACCATCGAATGGATAAGAATAAAGGGTTTCTACTCCTGCAAGCTCGTCAAGCTTTCCTAATGCAGCATTTGTATGAATGGTATGATGCTCTGTTCTTCCACCTGTCAGAGGACCTACTATCCAGATACCGCCGTTTTTAGCAAATGCTTCAGCTTTAGCTAGATATTCATCTGATAAATATGGAATAAACGGAGTAAAAAGTACTTTGTATCCTTTTAAAGTTGCTCCTTCTGGAATTAAATCTCGATGATAGCCGAGCTGCAATATATTTTTGTAGAAATCGATGATTAAATTTCGATAATTTAAGTTTTGGTGTGGTTCTGTTTTCATAAAAGCTCTCGCATTATCTGAATAGGTTATCGCAATTTCCGCTTGCATAGGTGTTGTTGTTATTATTGAATCTTCTATTTCTTTCCTTGCCTTTTCTACTTTTTTTACATTTTCAAAGCCAATTGTCGGTTTACCCCAAGCGCTAATTACTGAGCCATGAGGCTGTTCACAGCCTGTTCTTTGTTGGCGCCAAAGCCAATAACAAAAGCCTTCACCACCAAGAGCATATGAAGCAACAGCTTCTGCCTTTAAGTAATCATTTGGATGTGGAATGGCATAACTCTCAAGTGAAGCACTATAAGAAGTACTTGTTTCCATAACCCAATAATTCCTGCTAGACTTAAAATTTCTCCAGAGATCACAATTAAATAAATAAGCTGAATAATTTTTATAATCAGCATACGTATCAAAGGAAGCAAAATCTAAAGATTCATATAATCTCTCATTATTAACATGAAAAAACGTTCCACCATTATGTGTGATCGGTGCTGTCGAATGCTTGCGAATAATAGAAGCCTGTTCATCTGAAAACTCCGCAATTTTTTCATACGAAAATAATTGATACATCGTTTGTAAAGACGAGTTATGTAAAAAAGGTGTTGCACCTGGTTGCGGAATTTGCTCAAAGCTATGATAATATTGGCTCCAAATATGGGTTCCCCATGCATTATTTAATTGCTCGATTGTCTGATAACGATGTTCCAACCATTGATGCCAAAGGGTTTTACATGTATTACACATACATTCACCAACATGACACTTAAACTCATTATCAATTTGCCAACCAATTACACCATCAAGGTTTCCTAATTGTGTTGCTAATTGATCGGTTATTATTGATGCCTTTTCACGAAAATAAGGATTGTTTGTACAAACATGCTGTCTTGAGCCATGTCCCATAACTCTCCCTTCATTGTCTACATACATTCTTTCAGGGTGTTGATAAGATAGCCAAATTGGCGGAGTAGCAGTCGGCGTACAAAAAATCGTTTCAATCCCATGATGATAAAGTCGATTTATTATTTCGACAAAAAAACTTACATCAATATGACCTTCTTCCTTTTCAATAGATGACCAGGCAAACTCTCCCATTCTTACAACATTAATTCCTGCTTCTTTCATTAATTTTATATCTTGCTCAATGACTTCTTCGTCCCAAAGCTCTGGATAATAAGCGGCACCGTGATATAACCTTTTAGTCATTATTTTCCCTCCTTTTTTAAAACACCCTTACTTATATTTATCACACAACAACATTAGATAATTTGCTAATGAAATGAGATAAAAAGGAATAACCACGCTACCGTGGTTATTGAACGACATATTTACAAAGAGGAATCTTTAATTCACTTATTCCTTCGATAACTAGTTGTGCGACCTTCGTTGCACCGTTTATCGAGAAATGCGTATTATCTTCAATTCCCTCGGGATAGTTTGGCTCCACATTCGGCGGAAAAATGGTAAAAAGCTCCTTTGATTTTTCAACTCCAAGTGTTTCATAAAGTAGTTTCGTTTTTTTCCATAGGTCAATTAAAGGTACATCTAGCTTTTTAGCCAAATCAATCATGGCGTTTGGATATTCACCTAAAGTATTTTCAATTTCACCAAGCTCATTAAATTTTCTTCGATGCACAGAGGTAAGTAGTATCGGAATTGCGTTCTTTTCTCTCGCTCCATTTATATATTTCTGTAAGCTTATTTGATAGGTTGTAAATGGTTCCGTTCCATATGATTTTTGATCATTATGTCCGAATTGAATAAATAAATAATCTCCCTCTTGGATGCGTTCAAGAATTGATTTAAGTCTTCCTTCTTCAATAAAGCTATTTGAACTTCTTCCTCCCATTGCTTCATTATGCACAACGACATGATCGTTAAAAAAAGATTGAAACACTTGACCCCAGCCTGCCATTGGCGCCTCATGCTCCGGACAGTTAGCAACTGTTGAATCACCTGCTAAATAGATTGATATTGTACTAGATTGAACCATTATGTCCCTCCAAATAAAAGCCTTCATTCGAGAAATTAACGATAGATTTGCTTGCTAGATTTTAATAATTCCGCTAAAAATACAAGTGTTAATCCTTGTCCCCAACCTTGTATACGCTTGTAAGGTACATTTTTATATCCATCAGCGTCATTCATAACTGCTGTACCAGCAGATACTTTGGACACTTTACCATCTTCTTCAATTTCTTGTAAAATTCCAGCGATTGATTTTTGAATGTACTTATTATAAAGAGTACCTCTCGTAATTAGTGCTGCAGCAATAGCAGATGATCCCGAAACCTCTAGGTATGAAGATGGATCATTAACTATTGTATGCCATAATCCAGATTCATCCTGCAATCTCACTAAAGCACTTAATTGATCTCTTAATGAACAATCAATAATCATATATGAAGGATGCTGAACTTCGACTAATTCCAACGCTTTAGCCATTGTTAAGGCTGCCCAGCCATTTCCACGGGCCCAATAAATTGAGGACATATGATTTTTCGCAATATTGTCCCAGCCGTGATAATATAAATTTGTCACAGGATCCTGTAGGAAGCCTTCATGACCATGGTATTGCTTTAAGCCATCTTCAAAATAATCTTCACGGTTTAATAATTTTCCAACTCTGACTAAAAACAAACCTGCCATCATCATCGTGTCTACCCATGCTTGCTCAGGAAATACATCCTTCACAGAATTAACAGTATGCTGAAAAATACCATCTGCAAAACGCGGCGCATCATTTTTTAAATATTCTGCCATGTCTTTAATTACATTTAAATATTTCTCATCCTCTGTTACTTGATATAACGTTATCAATGTGTGGCCGATAGATACCCCATTAATTGATAGCTTTGGTAACCCATCTTCAAGCCATTCATCGACCCATTCCTGTAATAAATCAATATATTCTTGTTTGCCAGTCGCTTCATATGCTTCGGCAACTCCATAAAAAGCGACACCACCTGGCCAATCCCAACTAAAATCCATTTGAAAAGTACGTTTAACAACTTTATCGATTATTTCCTCAATTAACATCTCATCGAATTCTAGTTTTGCCATTATTAATTCCTCCATTTGCTCATTCTCCATTATGATTTATTGTTCAATTTTAGAATTTCTTCTGCCTTTTTTCGAAAACTCTTTGCTCCCTCTTCAGGTGTTATTTTTTTCAGCAAGATTTGGTCAGAAATATCTGTGAGGACCTCCATTACTTCTGCACTACCAATTGGATCTGGTGAATAAAAATCATCAGTCAATTTTGTCGTTTCTTCGACATATTCCATAATTTTTAATTCACTTTTTGAAAGCTCAGGTTTAATCGCCTCTACAACCTTTGATGATACAGGGATCCCTCGCTCGCCATTCATCATTTTATTTGCCTCAATATTATTTACGAGAAAATCGATAAACTTTGCAGCTTCCACTTTTACCTTTGAAGTCTTTGGAATTGATAACATCATGCTCGGTTTTAAAAATAGTGCTTTTTGTCGGTCATTTTCTGGCGGTAAATGAAGTGATAGAGGTGAATCTGTTATTTGATCAAAAGCAAGTAATTGATTCGAATAATTCCAAGTTATAGCTGAGGTTCCTTTTACAATAAAATCCTCTTCAATTCCTCTTACAGTCATTCCGATATCAGGAGTTGGAAAAGCTCCTTCTTCTATTAATCTTAATTGTAATTTAAAGTAATCAACAAATAATTGATCATTTGTATAGGCTAAGCCTGTGCCATCTTCCTTATAAAATTGCTCCCCTTTTGTCCGTAAATAATAAGGGAAAAAAATGTCTGGTGGATTCATTCCATTTGATCCATACACACCAGCCTTCATTTTTATTTTCATAGCAATTTGAACCATGTCCTCCCAAGTCCAATTTCGATCATCAATTTCCACCTGTGCTTTTTCTAATAGCTCATCATTTGATATAACTGATAGGGCATTAATACCAATTGTAAACCCATACAATTCATCTGATATTTTGCCACTATTTAATACACTTTGTTGAATATTTGAACTATCAATGATGTCATTTTCTATATAATAGGTTAAATCCTCCAGCAATCCCTTTTCACCGTATTGAGCTAAAAAGGCAATATCCATTTGAATGACGTCCGGAAGCTGGTTTGCAGCCGCCATTGGTTCCAGCATGTTCCAATAATTATCCCAATCCTCAAACTCAGATTCGATATTCACATTTGGATTCCTTTGTTCATAAAGTTCAATGATCTTAGTTGTATATTCGTTCCTTGGTTGAGTTCCCCACCAAGCAACTCTAATTGTAATTTTATCCTCTGCATTCTTATCGTAATTTAATGTAGATTGGTTATTAAAACTACAGGAAGTAGTAGTAGATAGTAGTACATAAACTAAGAGTATTAGAAAAAATTTCTTCACTTCCATTCCCCCTTGTTTTTAAGCTAAATTAAACAAGAAAAGAACACAAGTGTCATATTATTGATATTTCAATAAGAAAGTTTATAAATCTATTTTACTTACGCCTGTTGTTGCATCAATTTATACTTCCTATTTATTTTATTGAAACTGTTGATTGCTGGTTTTACGATCGCTAATGCGATAACATTACCACTAATAACGATAGTTAGAGGCGGTGCAAAAGTCAGTAAGAATATTAAACCAAGCGTACCTATTAACATGATAAAAGTAGAAATCGGATTCATAATCATAACGAAAAATGAGTTTTTTATTATTTGGACTGCTTTCATTTCATAATGGACATACATAGGGAAAATATAAAGTAGCATACAAATAAAGAGAATAATCACAATCAGTAAAGGAACTGAGAATAACTGATAAATTTCATCTGATGCCTGCCTTAAGTAAAGGTAATCGAAACATAATACGAAACTAATCAAGCCAATTAAAACCCCAAGAATATTACTTTTCATGAATTCTTTTTTATAAGAATCCCAAAAGGTTTTAAAAATTGGGACATGTAAATCACCTAATGCCCATTTACGAACAACCGTAAACATTGCAACTGTGGAAGGGAAAAACCCAAAGATGACAAGTCCACAGGCG
>NZ_CADEPK010000381.1 GCF_902829255.1 Metabacillus niabensis
CTACTATTATAATATGTGTATTTAATCAACATGCTTTTATTCTACTTAGATATATTGGACAGTAAACGGAAAAAATGTAGTAAGGTGGTAGTTGTAACAAGGTTAAAATAGTTTGTAGTGGGATATTGGAAGAATAGCTTTTTCGTAATTTTGGGAGTATATCATTTTTGATGTTTACATTTTTCTATAAAAAAGAAGAAGGATTAAATAACTTACTTCTCCTTCTTTAACTCTACCCTTTTCTTATTTATGTAACGGTTCATTATTCTCTCAATTCTCTCTAGCTTTTCCAGTGAATTAACATCCTGATTTATATATCGTACTGTCTTTTTTATTGTTCTTGGTAGCTTATCAAATGAATTCATACTAAATACCTCATTATTTATTTGAAGATCACACAATGTTGTATGTCCTTTTCTTTTCCTAATTATTATGGATCTCACTATTACTGTCAAATAGTGGCTTTAATAATCATTTTCATGATGGCGAAAGTAAAGAAATGTCTAACGATGCAATGACTATTTCAATCTAGTTCTACCACCTAACATTTCCTCTCTGAATCTTACATTATTTTACTATATCAATCCAATTCTGTTTTTGATATAACTAGATTTGTTAAGTCTAGAAAACGGGGGTACTTGATGAAGAGATTACTTAAGCTTTCTCTTGTAATTGTGATGATTCTTCCATTTTTTCAATTTTCGACAATTGCCAAGGCTGTGAGTGAGCCTACTGTAACAGTTGAATTGAGAAATTATATTAGAAATAAAACTTCCTTACATGTAAATGTAGTTGGTGAATATAAAACTAGTAATTTGAATAATGATCGTTTACTAGATGGTGTTACAAGCTTTACGTTAAAGGTTGAGAATAATCGACTTGCTTTTTATGTAAATAATAGTAGAAAAGGGTTCGTTGAGGGGAATTTAAGTTTAACATCTGTGAATGATGCCAATAGCTATGTGCAAATTACTGGTGATGAGGAAACGAGACGATACCGTGGTTCGTTTGAGTTTAAAATTGAGTCTGGGCTATATGTCCGTCCTATCAATAAGCTACCGTTAGAAGACTATATTAAAGGTGTTGTTCCCCGGGAAATGCCTGCAAGCTGGGGGATTGAGGCACTTAAGGCACAGTCTGTTGCAGCGAGAACGTATGTTGCAAAGCATAGCTATAAAGTAAACGATACACAGAGCAATCAGGTGTATGGTGGGATTGAATTAACGAGTTATCAGCAGAAAATTTCTGATATTGTTGACGCAACAAAGGGCAAGATTCTTAAAATTGGTAGTGCTTATGCTGATACGGTGTTTACATCAAGTAACGGCGGATATATCGAATCAAATGATGGTGCTTGGGGTTATTCTGCCTTATCGTATTTACCTGCGAAGGCGGATCCCTATGACCCTAAGCATAGATGGGATATCCGCTTGCAAGCAACACAAATATCATTAGATGGCTTAGATTTGAAAAAGCCTGAAGCATGGTGGAATTCTGTTCAGGAGACGAATACGATTGCTCGATACAATATGAAGCCATGGTTAAAGAGTCAGCTTAAGCTACCTGCAGCTTCTGATCTGAAAATCCTTTCTATTGATCAATTAACAATACATCCTGAACGAACACCAGGAAATCGAATGAAGAGCGGAACTGTGAAAATTCGCTATGTTGAAAAGTCTGGTTCATCTTTCGTTAAGGATGCACAAGGGAATCTTTTAGTGAAAACGTATCAGCCAGCAACGTTGACGAGTAATCAGCTTCGTTCAATGCTTGGCACAGTGAATATGAAAAGCTCGCTTGTCGATATAATTGAAGCACCAACGTCTACTGAGATTGCCAGGATAAATGGTGCTGAGCGTATCGCAACGTCAGTGGAGATTTCAAAGCAATTGTATCCGAATGGATTCCCTGCAGACCATTCGTTTAAAACAGTGTTTATTGCAACAGGTTACGAATATGCGGATGCATTATCAGCAGGACCGCTTGCGTACCAATATGGAAATGCGCCTATCCTGCTTACAAAGCCAGAAGGCCTGAGCAGTGATGTCCTCGACGAAATCAAACGATTAAACGCTACTGACGTTGTTGTTCTCGGTGGGAAAACCGCTGTTTCTGATGTTGTGGTAGACCAACTCAAACAAATTAGTACGGTGAATGATGAAGCAGTCATGCGTATTAGTGGTACGAATCGCTACCAAACAAATGCTGAAATTAATAAACGATTACTAAATGTTAACGGGTTGTTTGTTGCTTCTGGACAAAGCTTTGCAGACGCTCTTGCAGGCTCTTCTGTGGCAGCGATTAATCAGTACGCGATCGTTTTAACAAGCCAAGCTTCCTTGCCAGCAGATAGCCAAGCATTCATTGAGACACATTCTAATAAGCCTAGCTATGTTTTAGGTGGTGAGAATGCTGTTTCTACTAATGTGGTGCAGAAGCTTCAGCAAATTAATGCGACGATTTCTCGATTATCTGGTGCTGATCGCTATCAAACGTTAGCGAAAATTCTAACAGCCTTTAGCATGTCCTTTAATGGGTCAGAGGTTCTTTACTCAACAGGCAGTGATTTTCCTGATGCGTTAACAAGCTCCTCACTAGCTGCCGCGAAAAAGGCGCCAGTCATTCTTGTAGGCAATGGCATTAGTTCTTCGCTTGAGAGCTTTTTGACTAGCTACAAGGGTAAGGTAAATGAGATTCATGTCCTCGGGGGACAGGTTGCTGTTTCTGATTCAAAGGTGACGCAATTAAAGGATTCATTAGGTGTTATAACATCAATCCATTTAAGTGGGACAGGCTTTGGTCATGGTGTTGGGATGAGCCAGTACGGTGCACAAAAGCAGGCAAGCCTTGGCATCACATATGACCGAATTCTCGAGTTTTATTATCCAGGTACTACTTTATCAAGTCTTTATTAAATAGGTTATGTTAATGCTTTTCTTAGGACTTTTGTTGAGACTCCTGCGGTAGAAGCGTAACATAGGGATGCCCCTGACTGACCGCAGTGAGCGAATGCTGCAGGAGGAAATCAACAACCAAGTAGTAAAATAAAAATGCCCTATTGTTTAGATACTTAGTATCAACAACAGGGCATTTTTTTATGATGTTTTTACGACTTCTTTTTCTTCAACACTTGCATAGTATTCTAGCTTTTCTTTTTCAATATTGACTGTGTCTCTTACAATGTACATTGGTCGGTTTTTGCTTTCATCATAGATGCGGGCGATATATTGACCAACAATTCCGAGACTAAGTAATTGGACACCACTAAAAAACGTGATCGCAACCATAATCGATGTCCAGCCTGCTTCCACTTGATGGCCGAAAAGCTTTGTTAAAATCGCATATAAGCATACGAATAATGAGACGAGAATCGCTAACGATCCAAGAGTTATAACAACCTTTAATGGCTTTGTTGAGAAGGCAATAATGCCATCAGAGGCAAACTTGATCATTTTTTTCAACGGATATTTAGTTTCTCCGGCAAATCGTTCATCACGTTCATATTCAATATATGTTTGCTTAAAGCCGACCCATGAGAACATACCGCGGACGAACCGGTTTCGTTCTGTCATTTGCTTAAATACTTCGGCTACCTTGCGATCGACAAGGCGAAAGTCTCCCGTATCCTTTGGGATGTCGATATCAGACATATAATTGATAAAGCGATAAAAATACTTTGCGGTTACGAGCTTAAACCATGACTCTCCCGCTCTTTTTTTCCGCTTCGCATAAACGACTTCATAGCCTTCCTTCCACTTAGCAATTAATTTAGGAATGAGCTCTGGCGGATCCTGTAAATCCGCATCAATGATCACAATGGCATCACCTGTTGCGTAATCAATTCCTGCAGTTACTGCTGTTTGGTGACCAAAGTTTCTCGAGAAATTAACGATTTTCGCTCGGTAATCCTCCTTGGAAATCCTTCTTAATATATCCATTGTCCGGTCAGTACTACCATCGTTCACAAAAATAAACTCGTAGTTAATATCATTTTGTACCATAACATCCTTCAGTCGTTTGTAGCACTCATCTGCAACTTCCTCTTCAAAATACATTGGTACTACAACGGAAATAAGTTCCTTCATTTAATTTCCTCCAGTATCCTTTATATTAAATGTCCATTTTTGATTCAATACATAATTCACAATCATTCCAACGCCAATTGCGATTACCTGGCTAAAAACAGGATGTAGCTTTAGGTAATCTACCAATAAGTAAAGACTGTATGTGTTTAGGCAGAGGGTAATAAGGTTGACGATAATAAATTTAAGAAAAAGCCCCTTTTGCCCGTTATCTGCCTGGAAAACCCAATTTTTATTCCAATAGTAGCTATTTAACACACCTAGGCTATATGCAATGACGTTTGCTGCAATATAATGAAGCCCTACACTCAATAGAATTGTATAGCTGATAAATGTGATTAGCGTATTAAATATTCCTACAGTCCCAAACTTCATTATCCGTCTCATGACTTGATCTCCTATACTCGTGTGTTCTTTCTTTACTCCTTCTTCCCCCACAGCCTAATTCGATCTCCCCAGGCATAGCCTAAACAGCTCAAAATAATCATTAGCGGTGTGAGACTGACTAAATACCGCGATCTCGTTTCCCAAATGAGCAGGAAGAAGAAAAAGCCAATAATCGAAAGCATCGCAAACATAACAAATTCATTTTTTCTTGCTAGCAGTACAGATAATAGCAATCCGAAAATGAGGATAATATGCTGGACTCGCCCGAAGCCTTGGAGAAGCTTTCCAGATTTATAATCAATCAGACGACTAAAATTCTCTGGATGAATTGGCTGTCTTTTAATTTTATTTAAGGAATAGTAGGTTGGATCTGTCCACGTATGTGTGAGCTTTTCAAGATTAAACTTGATATTCCCCTCAATTCCTTTTTCTGTTATCCGCTTTTTTAATTGTTTGAGATGGATTTGCGTAACCCTTTCCCTCGAATATGTTTCTAACAAAGCATGTGTATAACGAAAATCCTCTGTTGCATATTTCCCAAACCGTTGCTCATTTTGCGCCATAAATATCCAATGGGTTACAGGAAAGCTATAGCGATCCACCTGTTTTTTGTCAATAATGCCACTTTCATAAATCGCAAAATTAAAGGCTAGCTTCACAATGACCAATATGATAAAAGGAAGAATAAAATAGAGCTTTTTCCATCTCTGTAGGAACATGAACAATATGATGCTAAAGGCGATAACAAAGATAATTAAGGAGCCTTTTAGAATCATTCCTAAAGAGAAAATAATCGAGGCAATCACTATTCTAATGACAGTAGCATTTAATTTTCCTTCCTTATTAATTAACATGTTTAATGGGAAGAGAAGAAAAATAAGTGAAACTGTATCTGTATATACGACCGGTGCGAAAAAAATAAATGGAAAGAAGAAAACACTAAATAATAAACTCATTACTCCAATATGTCTTCCAGCAATTTTCGTTGCTATGCGGAAGATTAAGTATTGCGAGGATGTAATGATTAAAATATTCACTAGCTGGAATGTTAAAAGATCCGGTGTTGCTAGTTTGCCGATAAACGCTAGGATGCAAACTAATAAAATATTGTTCGGATAGATGACAAAATAATTTTCTAACGGATTGCCATCAACTAATATTTTTGCATTTCGAACAATTGTCCCAAAGTCCCACGATGGGGTCACATTTAATTTCCAAACGACTAACAGCTGTAGCAATACACTAATGATTAGCAGGGCAGCTACAACATAGTAGTTAGATATTTTTTGGAAAAACACCAATACTTGTTTTCGAAACAATAACAAAAGTGCAATAACGACGATAGCCACTAATAACGACAAGCTATTGAAGTGCTCCGGGGTCACGATTTCTAATGAATGAAACCCTCTGCTCGCCATGATATTGAGGCCGATAATCAGTAAAATAATAACTAGGAAAATACTAACTATCACTTTAGTTAATATTCCATTAACTGCTTTATTC
>NZ_CADEPK010000382.1 GCF_902829255.1 Metabacillus niabensis
TTATAATTTCTTCTCCCGTTATGACCCCATAGCCTGGAATATTCCAATTTTGATTATATGCCTTATCTGTTAACGCTAATTCAACGATAGCCTTTGCTCCATCTGGCGTATATATAAATTCCCTTGCAATGTTTTTATTTCCAATTATTCCTGTGTTCTTATTTTTCACTACTTTTTCAAATGTATAATGCAGTAATGTATTGCTCGCATTAGGTCCATAAAAGTCTGGAAAATGAGCGATAATCGTTGGAACATGAGAGGCTTGATAAATTTGTTCAAGCTGTAATCTGATTTTCCCCTTTTTTGTATGGGGATTTTTCGGTGCGTTTTCAGTAACCAATTCATTTGGCTTTCGACCATATGCATATATATTGTCAACAACAGCAAGCTTTGCTGATTGGACCTTTGCAGCCTCAACAATATGTCGAACGATTTGTGCAAGATCCTCCTCCCACTGAGAATACGGGATATTTGCCGAGTGGAAAATAACATCAGCACCTTTAGCAGCTGAAATAACATCCTCCTTCTTTCGTAAATCACCCTCTTTTACTGTAACAAGGTTATTTTGATGAAATAATTGCATAAGTCTATCTTTTCTTCTGGCAAAGGCAACAACCTCAATTCCTCTATCTGTTAATTCATTGACAATCGAATACCCCATTCCACCTGATGCTCCCAATACTAATGCTTTTTTCATATCAATTCCTCTTTTCATCAGTTTATTAACCAGTGGTCAAATAAGTTTAAAAAAAAGCTATCTTTGTAAACTCTGTTACCCTTTACTAGTGATGAGGACTCTTCGTTCCTACAGATGCTAACCATTCCGCGTGGATGGCGGTGAGCCTTATCTGTAGGAACACACGCAAAAGTCTCACCTGCACCATTTTCTAAGCAAAATTCTTGCTGGTTGCTTCCACCTGGCTTAGTTATAAATAGCTTTTACTAAAAAGTCTGCATGAGCATATGCTAAATCTTTAACATCCTCAAATGTGCTCACATTTTGCAAATAATGTGTTACAAACCCATGTAATGAAATAAAGATAGACCAAATCTCCTGTAATGTTACTTTTTTCTCTGTTAACATATACACGCTTTGGGCAAATTTTTCATAACTTATATTTG
>NZ_CADEPK010000383.1 GCF_902829255.1 Metabacillus niabensis
CTATTCATCATTAAATTATTTACATAAGTTTCCGTTAGACGTATTAAAAATTGATCAATCCTTTATTCGCAATATTAATTCTGATAAACAAAGTGCAGCGATCGTCAAAGCCATTATTTCCGTTTCAAAGAGTCTCGACCTAACCGTTATCGCAGAAGGCGTTGAAATTATCGATCAAATCGACTTCCTATTATCAGAGCAGTGTGACGAGGTTCAAGGCTATTATTTTAGTCCACCAGTTCCATCAAAGAAGCTCGAGGAAATGTTAACACCAGCTTAATAAATAAAATTAAAGAGAGTGACTCAAAAGGGTCTAACCCCTCCACCAAACACCGGTATATAGTAAATGAATCTGATCATTAGCTATATATGTGTTTGAGGGGTCTAAACCTTTGGTTTTGAGCCACTCTCTTTTTTTATGATATCGACTGTAATTTATATGTAATGTCTGTCAATTGAACTAATTCTACTTTATTATTCAAACCTAGCTTTTTAATCTCACACATGCCTGTATTATAAATATAAATCACTTTATACATTTCATTCTTATAATATACTTTTGAACCAATTGTCAAGATCGATCCCTCCGTAATATCATTTCATAACACATATACCCAAAGCAACGAAAGGATAAACATGAAAATTCAAAAAACTTGTATCATTGTTTAAAAAACTAAACGAAAACCCTTCTCTAAAAATTCTCTTATTCTAGTTATTGCTACAAAACAAATTCTCAAACTCTACCTCATTCAATGGTTGCGAGAATAGATACCCTTGTCCAAATTGACAATGAAATTCTTTCAATAAGGATAATTGCTCCTCTGTTTCGACACCTTCTGCAACAACATGAAGATTTAAATTCATCCCGAATTCAATAATCGTTTTTATCATGTATTGATCCTTTTTATCTATAATATTATCAATAAATGATTTATCGATTTTAATTGTATCAATCGGAAGCTCCTTTAACATATACAATGAAGAATAACCTGTGCCAAAATCATCAATGGATGTTTTTACCCCAAGCTCCTTTAGCTTCTTAAGAACTGTTATCGATTGCCCAATATCCTGCATAATGCTTTCTGTTATTTCCAGCTCTAAATAATGAGGGTTTAGCTTTGTTTCCTGTAATATCCCCTTTACAGTTTGACAGAAGTCTCCATGTTGAAATTGTTTAACGGAAACATTGACTGAGATGATTAATGGCGGGAAACCATTCTCATGCCAAATTTCTGCCTGTTTGCAGGCGTTCCTCAGCACCCATTCACCAATCACACCAATTTGCCCAGTTTCCTCAGCAATCGGTATAAACTCTGCTGGTGAAACATTGCCTAAAGTAGGATGCTCCCACCGAAGAAGTGCTTCCATTCCATATATCTCACGAGATTGAAGGGTAACCTTTGGATGATAGACAATATGGAGTTCCTTATTTTGGATTGCACCTTTTAACCCGTTTTCAATAAGGATTTTCCGTTCGATCGTTTTACAAAGCTTTTTGTTAAAAAAACGGTAGTTATTCTTCCCTTTTTCCTTTGCTAAGTACATCGCTGCATCCGCATGTTTAAAAAGCGTATAACCATTATCACCGTTATCTGGATACATACTTATTCCAATACTCGGGGTTACAGCTATTGAATATTCCTCAATTTGAAACGGTTTTGAAAACAGATGCAAAATCTTCTCTGCAACAATTGCACAATGGGTAGTAGAGGTTCCCGAGAGAGTAACAACAAATTCATCTCCTCCTAGTCGAAAGCATTTGTCCTCTTGATTAAGCGCCTTCATTAGTCGGTTAGCAACCTCAATTAAAAGCTTATCCCCAATGTGATGTCCAAGTGAATCATTAATGTTTTTAAATCGATCTAAATCGATTAAAATAACTCCGACTTGACTGTCTCGTTGCTTTGCATCCTCTAGCATGCTTTTTAAACTAGATTTAAATCTAGTCCGATTGTAAAGTCCTGTTAGTGAGTCAAGATAAGCCAAACCTTTGTACTTTTGCATGAGATGATAATTTTTCTGAAGTAAAAATAACTGTCTACTCACGACTAAAAGATAAATGACGAATAATCCAATAAAAAGACTATTCATTTCCCAGCGATGATAATCAATAAGTAATATCATTAATAACAGACTACTAAGATAAGGAAAGATAGATACATGATGATTCCATTTCTCTTCTGTTTTCCCACTAAACAATTGTGACGATTTTTTCATATCCTCAAAGCTTAAGCCTAACAAGCCGACACCAACGATCCAAAGCGGATCAATATAACCTGCTATTTCATATATCCCTAAGCCCTCTTGAAATAAGTAAATAAAATCTCCAATCGTTTTAATTGTAAACCCGATAAACATATAGTTTATTGAGTGGTTATCCAGTCCATTCGAGTATTTACTTAAATAAACGACACTTATAGCAGCTAACAACGTACTAAGACTTAAAATTGGATAAGCAAGGATAACAAGGGCAATAATGATTGAGTTTTCTGCTAGACTATATATTTTTTGTAATAAATAATGAGTACTAATTGTTACAGCTGATGCCATAAAAATGACAATGTTGAAAATAAACCGATTGGTTACCGCGGAAATCCTACAAATCATTTTCAACTTATAAAGAAGCGCAAAAAGATAGCAGATAAGTGATATATTCCAAACAATATTTACTTCATCTGAATAATAAGCACTCTTTAAGACAATGATTTCATATAACCAAATACAGTTGAAAAGAATATAGAAAAACACACCTATATTCAGGATGAGCCAAAAATACCTTTGCGGATTTAAACGATTACAAAATACATGATAAATTCTCGTAAAACTGAAAGCTCCGACTATAATCGAAACAACCGAAACCCCTAAAGCCCGCATCCAAGCATTCTCTCCAAATACAAAAATCCATCCATACAACAAAATTGTGATACCTAACAGGAACCATATTGCTAACCGTCTTGTTGTGTACATCCATTTTTCCTCACGTCGTATATATTTTTGTTTAACTATTCAGGTATTTTATAGTTCTATATTACCATTACTTTTTATCTATATAAACTGCTCTATTTTTCTTTTTTGCAAATTTTCCCCAGACCTCTTTACATGGTAAAGAGCAATAAATATAGGTATCCATCACCAAAATGCTTGTAATTTTTAGTAAAAATCACGTACGATTTAGAGGAAGCTCATTTCTCATAGAAAAGAAGGAGGTAAGTTCATGAATACAGTTTATGATTTCAAGGTAAAAATGGCGGACGGTGAAGAAAAGTCATTACAGGAATATGAAGGCAAGCCTCTTATCATTGTCAATACAGCTAGCAAATGCGGGTTTACTCCACAATTCAACGGCTTACAGCAGTTATACAAAAAGTACCATGCACAAGGATTAGAAATCTTAGGTTTCCCCTGTGACCAATTCAATCATCAGGAATTTGATAATATTGAAGAAACGATGCAATTTTGTCAGGTAAACTACGGTGTGACATTTCCGATGTTTGCAAAGGTTGATGTCAACGGGGACAATGCGGATCCATTGTTTCAATTTTTAAAGCAACAGAAAAAAGGTGTATTAACGAAAAATATTAAATGGAATTTCACAAAATTCCTCATTGATCGAAATGGCCAAGTCGTTGAGCGATATGCGCCTACAACTGAGCCAGCGCAGCTTGAAAAGGATTTAGAAAAGGTTTTGTAAGCCTTTCTTCAACTAATTTTAATCTGAAAACAAAAAGAGAGCACAACCCTGCTCTCTTTTGTTATAAATTATACTAGTTTCCTA
>NZ_CADEPK010000384.1 GCF_902829255.1 Metabacillus niabensis
ATTACAATCTTTGTTATAATTCTAAATACAGCCTCATACTCCTTTCAATCTCATTAAAAAAATAGGGGAAATAGTATGAAAAATAAAAATAGTGAATGGAATGTTGTTGATTTATTAAGTCATTCAAGGCATGATTGGATGAATAAATTACAATTAATAAAAGGCAATCTTTCCTTGCAAAAATTTGATCGGGTACATGAAATTATTGAGGAAGTTATCATTGAATCACAGCAAGAGTCCAAGCTATGTAATCTGAAAATGTCAGCCTTTGCAAGCTATCTCATGACATTTAACTGGAAGCAGCATCATTTTCAATTGGAATATGAAATATTAGGTGATGTTTTATCATTAGAGGAATATGATATGGCAGTTTCACAATGGACAAAGAGTTTATTGGAAACCATTGATCAACTTGCAGAGATAACTCATGATAATCACTTAATGATTACAATAGATATTGGATCGAATGAGGATGAAGTTCGTTTCTTTTTTGATTTTAATGGCATAATAAAGGAAACAGAAACTTTAATAAGTTGGTTAAGTAAGCATCATGAAAAAATAAATGTAAAAGAATTTGAAGTGAATACATATGAAGTGGCAATAGTTGTTTCATTAGGTACTTAGAACGGAGGAAGACAAATGTTTGTCGATCAGGTCAAGATTTATGTTAAAGGTGGCGATGGAGGTAACGGTATGGTTGCATTCCGTCGTGAAAAATATGTTCCAAAAGGTGGACCAGCAGGTGGCGATGGCGGAAATGGAGCTGACGTTGTATTCGAGGTTGAAGAGGGGTTAAGAACGTTAATGGATTTCCGTTATAAACGTCATTTTAAAGCATCTCGTGGTGAGCATGGGATGTCGAAAAATCAGCATGGTAGAAATGCACAGCCAATGGTCGTAAAGGTGCCACCTGGAACAGTGGTAACGGACGAGGAAACTGGGCAAATTATTGCTGATTTGACTGATCATGGGCAAAGAGCAGTTATTGCTAAAGGTGGAAGAGGTGGTCGTGGAAACACGAGATTTGCAACACCAGCAAATCCAGCACCAGAGCTTTCAGAAAATGGTGAACCAGGAATCGAGAGAAACGTTATTCTTGAACTAAAGGTTTTGGCTGATGTTGGTTTAGTTGGGTTTCCTAGTGTAGGTAAATCAACGTTATTATCTGTAGTGTCCTCTGCAAAACCTAAAATAGCTGAATATCATTTCACAACATTAGTCCCTAATTTAGGAATGGTTGAAACAGAAGATGGTCGCAGTTTTGTTATGGCAGACCTTCCTGGGTTAATAGAAGGTGCACATGAAGGAGTCGGGTTAGGCCATCAATTTTTAAGACATATTGAAAGAACTCGAGTTATTGTTCATGTAATTGACATGTCTGGATTAGAAGGAAGAGATCCTTATGAGGATTATGTAACGATTAATGCTGAGTTAAAGGAATATAATCTACGGTTAACTGAAAGACCGCAAATTATTGTAGCGAATAAAATGGACATGCCTGAAGCTGAAGAGAATCTTGCACTTTTTAAAAGCAAATTAAAGGATGATAGTAAAATATTTCCGATTTCTGCGATTACTCGTGAAGGTGTTCGCGAATTGCTATTTGAAATTGCTGATACGATTGAACGTACTCCTGAGTTTCCACTATTTGAGGAGGAGCC
Source organism: Metabacillus niabensis (assembly GCF_902829255.1). GTDB lineage: Bacteria > Bacillota > Bacilli > Bacillales > Bacillaceae > Metabacillus > Metabacillus niabensis. The sequence goes on from NZ_CADEPK010000384.1 coordinate 1,662, forward strand.
AGCTGAGCACCGAGTTGTTTATGAATTTAAAAAGGAAGAACCGAACTTTGCTATATCACGTGACAGTGATGGATCTTACATCCTATCAGGAGAGAAGATTGAAAAGCTATTCAAAATGACCGATTTCTCCCGTGAGGAATCTGTTAGACGGTTTGCACGTCAACTTCGTGGTCTAGGTGTAGATGAAGCCTTACGCGAAAGAGGCGCTAAAGACGGAGATATAGTGAAATTGCTTGACTATGAATTTGAGTTTGTTGAATAAATATTTGAATCGTTTTGTAACGATACTGATCGAGAGCTTATTTTAAGCTCTCTTTTTATATAGCTATCAAAAAGCTAAAAGCAATAAGTTTACGAAAACAACCAAATAAATATAGAAAAATGAAGAAAATTAATTAATATTGTGATAAATTATCTACATTGAGAAAAATAGATGGGAGGGAGTTTATGAAGAATGATACGTTTTTTTTAGTTCGTGAAGATATTTTGCCTGAAGCGATGAAAAAAACATTAGAAGTTAAAAAGCTGATTGAAAGAGGTAAAGTCGATTCCGTTGCGGAAGCAGTACAAAGAGTAGATATGAGCCGGAGTGCATTTTATAAGTATCGTGATGCGGTTTTTCCTTTCCACACAATGGTAAAAGAAAAATTAATTACACTTTTCTTTCATTTAGAAGATCGGAGTGGAACACTTTCAGAATTATTATCTGTCGTTGCTACAGCAGGCTGTAACGTTTTAACAATCCATCAAACAATCCCGATTCAAGGTCGTGCGAATGTAACACTCTCTCTTAATACAAATGGAATGAATGAGGATATTAACCGTTTAATGGCAAGGTTTCGTAGCCTAGAGTTTGTTGAAAAGGTTGAAATATTAGGTCAAGGTGCATAAGGAGATGAAGCTATTTTGGCAATAAGAGTAGGTTTCTTAGGTCCTCGCGCGACATTTACTCATTTAGCTGTTGAAGCTTATTTTGGTAATGATGTTGAGCAGGTACCAATGACAACGATCCCACAATGTATTGATGCAGTAGCAGATGGTGAAATTGATCTTGCTGTTGTCCCTACTGAAAATGCACTTGAAGGATCAGTAAATTTAACTTTTGATTATTTAATCCATGAACGTCCTTTATACATAGTAGGTGAAATCGTTTCTCCTATTGAGCAGCATTTTATGGTTCATCCTAAAAGAAGGGATGAATGGGAAAACACGACAAGAATTTACTCCCATTCTCATGCAATTGCTCAATGTCATAAATTTTTGCATAAAAAATTTAAAGGAATAACGTATGATTATGCTACATCAACTGGTGCTGCTGCACAATATGTTAGCAAGCATCCTGATGAACCTGTTGCAGCTATAGCTAATGAAATGGCGGCAAAGGAGTACGGGCTAGAAATTGTAAGAGCAAATATTCATGATTATACTTATAACCATACTCGCTTTGCTATTTTGCACCCATCAAAGAAGTTTGACTATCGAAGTCAAACACTATTATCGGATAAGGAAAAAACAACGCTAATGGTTACTTTGCCTTCGGATCAATCAGGTGCCCTACACCAAGTGCTTTCTGCTTTTACTTGGCGAAAGCTAAACTTATCAAAAATTGAATCAAGACCAATGAAAACAGGGCTAGGCAATTATTTCTTCATTATTGATATAGATATGCTAGTTGATGAGATTTTAATTCCTGGTGCAATAGCTGAGCTTGAAGCATTAGGCTGTGGAGTAAAATTGCTCGGATCCTATGAAGCATATTCGATCAAACAGAGTACAATGCAAGAAAGCTAACACTAGTTTATTATTGCGGAGAAAGTAAATGTACTTGCATTGATAATTCGTCAGTAAGAAAACAGGTGGACATATTAGCCCACCTGTTTTTTTGATTCAATTTACCTTCTGTATTTTATTAAGCATCGTTTTCTTAGTCATGGACGATAAAACCTTCATCGGAAAGCTGTTCACAGGCGCGATCAAGCTTATCAGGTGAATCTGCCTGTATAGTATGCAAATGAATTCCTCCAGTTAATTGAGATAAATAAGCTGCTTTTGATTTATTTATTTTATTAATAAATTCATTTACTTCATTTCGATTTCCAACTCTAATAGATGCAGTTAAATC
>NZ_CADEPK010000385.1 GCF_902829255.1 Metabacillus niabensis
CCGTAATATTTAGTACACTGTAAAGTAGACAACACGAAGGAGGAAGTATTATGGAAGTTTGGGTTGGGATTCTAGTAGCCGTTATTGCGTTACTTGCCGGCGTTGCACTAGGATTTTTCATTGCGCGTAAATATATGATGAATTACCTAAAGAAAAATCCACCAATTAATGAACAAATGCTAAAAATGATGATGATGCAAATGGGTATGAAGCCTTCGCAAAAGAAAATCAATCAAATGATGAAAGCTATGCAGGGTCAAATAAAATAACAAACGTTGATATAACAAGGTTTAAGGCAGTTTATTTAATGAAAGTACAATCTTAAAAATTAGAAATAGGTCAAACTTTCATTTGCTTTTTCGATATAAATTGCTTAATCTTTCTTATAGCACAACCATGACCACCTTTTCTGTTGGAATATTTCAGCAGAAAAGGTGGTTTTTTTATTGAGATGTTTTTTAGAGTATATTTATTAATCACTTGATAACGAAGTAAATTATATGACCAAAATAATTTAAAATAGGTGACAAGATACGAACCAAAGAAGATTGGTTCATATTAAAATATAATTGAAATAACTGTCCGGAAAACTTATGTATATTTTTATCTTTCCAATCACATTAATGTGAAAATGGTCAAATTGAATGAGAATTTTAATAAAAATATAATATACCTTATCTATAAAATATTGTTTCTATTTTCCGATCTGATATAATCAATAAGGATATATTTAACTAAGGAGGAAATAAGTTGAAGAAGTTATTTAAGATTGGAGCTTTTGCAGTATTAACAGGTACATTATTATTTTCTTCTGTACAGCATACCGATGCAACTGGAAGTTATACAAGAGTATCAGGAGCTGATCGTCTATCAACTGCAATTGAAATATCGAAAAGAGGATGGCCTAGTGGACTTGACGGAGAAAGAATAGTAATTTTAGCACGAGCGGATAATCCTGCAGATGCACTAAGTGCGGCAAGTTTATCTGGTGCTAAAGATGCTCCGATACTATTAACCTATCCAAATAGTATTTCAAATAAAGTTTTAGATGAAATAAGAAGACTGAACACAAAAAAAGTATATGTTCTGGGTGGAGAACAAGCAATAAGCAATACAGTTATTAATACTCTTAAGTCAAAGGGTTTAGAAGTTGAAAGAATATCAGGAAGTCAAAGGTATCAAACTGCATTTAATATTAACAAGGAAGCAGGTTCAGATTCCAATACACGAGCAATTGTGGCAAGCGGCACATCCGTAGCTGATGCATTATCAGCATCAACTGACTCTGCAATAAATGGAGTTCCTATCTATTTAGTAACAAAAGATACTATTCCTGTAAATTTACCTTCAAACATTAAAAGTGTACATATTTATGGTGGAACAGGTGTAGTTAGTAAAAAAGTTGAAGATACTCTAAGAGCTAAAGGAATTTCAATAAAAAGATATGCTGGAAAAGACCGTTATGACACAAATCGTTTAGCATTAGCAAATTTTAAACCAAATAATGCAATATTAGTACGTGGGACATCAGTAAGTACTGGAAAAGAAGATTATCCTGATTCTGTAGCTGCTTCAGGTTTAGCACATCGTAAAAATGCAGCAATTGTTTTATCACATAACACTAATTACTTACCAAATGTAAGAAGCTTAGTTAATAAGTTGGGAGTTAATAGTGTATTTGTTTTAGGTGGTACTAATGCAATTAGCAATACATTAGTATCTGCTTATCAATCTAGTTACCCTGATCCTATTGGGAAATTACAGATTACAAGTTTAGATTTAGAGAAAGACAAAGTGGTAATCAAAAATGTTGATTCTAGGGATTTAAATTTAACTGGTTGGAGATTGTATAGCGCAGATGGTGGACAAACTTTCACCTTCCCAAATAATTATGTCTTAAAGAAAGGTTCGTCAGTTACAGTTGTTTCTGGAAGGGGAGCAATAGATAATCCACCTTCTCAATTATTATGGACAAAATCTTATATGTGGGAAAATGATGGAGATATAGCGAGAATTTACAATCCATTAAATGGATTAGTGAGTGAAGTAAGAAAATAAAGGACACTTTTTCAAGTGTTCTTTTTTATTGGAATTCAATCCATTAGGAAAAGGTGTTGAAATAAGTGTTTGTAAATTTTGTGTGTCGAATTTATTTCAGGGAAACAAATTCATAAAACTCAGGTTATATTGAGT
>NZ_CADEPK010000386.1 GCF_902829255.1 Metabacillus niabensis
CATTAATTATTGATTTATCTGGAATTGGGGATATGGAAGCAGATGTCATAGATTATTTTTCTAAAATGATTGATGGTGCTGCAATGATGGGCTGCCATACTGTTATCACTGGCTTACGTGCAGAAGTTGTACGTAAAATGGTCCATTTAGGTGTTACCTTCCATAAAAAAACAAAAACATTAGGAACGTTACAGCAAGCTTTAAAGGAATATTTTATCGGGTAAATAAACGAATAAAAATACGGGGTGTCTCAATTGTGCCAGTTATACCTGTAAAAAACACCCCTTTATCAGTTTATGTATATTTTAGACTATGAAATAGTTTGTTTTACTGAAATGGCATGTGAATAAATTGTGCTGACACAGCCATCTAAATCTTCTTTCTTTAATAAACCTAAATTTAGAGCAGATTTTATTTTTCCCTCATCTGGCTTTTTTTGAATTAGCTCATGTAAATTTAGCTCTTCAAGTCTACTAACCGTTGCTTCTTGGGAGTATTTCTCAGTCTTTCTTATTTGTCTTTGTAATTTATATTCCCCAATAATGATTTCACCTTTCCCTTGCTTTCCAACCGAAGAATCAAAGTAGTCGTTAAAGTCCTTTTTAAGCTCATCTAATTCTGTTTCTATTTCCTTTTTCCTTACCATCAAGTCAGCATAATGTGCAAGTTTTTCCCTTGTAACAGGATTTTCATTTATCCTCATACATAATCCCCTCTTTCCAATAAAGATAGTTCATCATATTTGAAAAAGTTGAGAATTATTCCGGTTCCATACTGTTAACGAGAGGAAAAAATGGCATCAATGTTTAGTGGTCCGTTGTTCGGGATTAAAACACAGACGATGTATTTTCGAATAGCTTGCGAGTAATTAGTGTCTTATTGTTAAAATTAAAAAAGGTTCTGACCCCTCCAACAAACACCGATATATAGCAAACCAACCTCATCATTAGTCTGTATATTGTCTTTTTGGGGTCTGAACCTTTGTTTTTGAGCAACCTCTTCAATTATTAGCAATTACACTTTAAATCGACTTACAATTGCTTCAAGCTCTTCAGCTAACTTTGATAACGAAGCTGTAGCATTTGATACTTCTTCAATTGAAGCTAATTGTTCTTCAGTTGCCGTCGCAACGCTCTCTGTGCTAGCCAACGTTTCTTTTGAGCCTTTTGCCATCTCATCTATTGAATGCTGAACAACTTCAAATCCAGTTGAAATTTGTTGTGTCATTGCAGCTACCTCTTGAATTTGCGCTGTGACTTGCTCAATTGACAGGATAATATCTTTAATTTCCCGGACAGTAAGCTGTGAATACGATAGACCTGATGTTACATTTTCTTTTACTAATTCGATGTTAGCTACCGTTTCATTTGAGTCCTTTTGAATGGTTACTACGAGGTCTTGAATTTTATTTGCTGATTCACTTGCTTCATCCGCTAATTTTCTTACCTCTTCTGCGACGACCGCAAAGCCTTGACCATGCTCCCCTGCTCTTGCGGCTTCAATCGCAGCATTTAACGCTAAAAGATTTGTTTGTCCAGAGATTTCAGAAATAAGTGTTGAGATACCTTTAATTTCCTCTGCACGATGGGCAAACGATCTCACTCCACGATTTGCTCGATCAACTGATTGATCAATCGATTGCATTTGCTCTTCCATCCGTAAAACAAGGTTTGCACCATTTTCTGCTCGTTTATTCATTATATTTGAGACTTCTGCTACATCGTTTGTAGTTTGTGCTACCTTCATTAAGTGTTCAAGTGAATGATTAACAGAATGTAAGCTGTTCTCTGTTAAGTTATATTGCTGCTCGCTACTAGTTGCAATCATTTGCATCGATGAAGAAACCTGTTTAGCACTTGCTTCTGATTGCTCAGCACTTGCTGAAAGCTGTTCTGATGAGGCTGCAACCTGATTAGCGGACATGCTAATTTGGATAATCATTTCCTTTAATGAAGTAACAAATGCATTAAAAGAGCTGGCAAGTTGACCGAATTCATTATTCCCTTTCACCTTAACCGTTTTCGTTAAATCTCCTTCTCCATTTGCAATATCCATTAATTGATTGTTTATCGTTCTTAATGGTAACAAAATTGACTTTAGCAGCATCATGCTTAAAAGAATGCCAATAATCGAAGAAATAATCGTTGTCACTAAAAGAATCGTATTGTTTCTACTTGCATTCACATCATTCTTTTCTATTAAATGACTCACATCTTCATCTATTTCTGTAACAACGTTATTAACAGATGGATCTAACACTTCTTTTCTTAATGTTCTTTCCTCGTTAAAATGAAGTTCCTTTGCTTGTTCAGGATTAGACAAATAGGTCGACATCACTTGCTGATTGATTTCCCAAAAGTCGGTGAAATTTTTCTGCAAATCTTCTATTGCCCGTAAATGTGTTTCATCAATCATAAGTAATTGGATGTCTTCAAGCGTCTTTCTTATATCGTCAGCCTTCTCCTTCATTCCATCTGTATATTGACTATCACCAGTAATAATATAGGCTCTTTCATCATTTGAAAGACCAGCAAGCCGATATTGGACATGTTTTACAAGCTTTTGAATTTCCATTTGTTCCTTTAATTTTTCCGTTTCATTAATAGTTGATTGAATAATTGAAACAGAAAAAGTTCCTAAACCGATAATTGAAACTATTAAAATTGATATCGTTAGAATAAGTTTTGTTTTTATTTTCATAAATTGTAGCTCCTCTCATATGACTGTAATTTTTTTATTCAAATCAGGATTGTTATTAAAATTAATAAGAATTAAAAAAATCCTCATGAATCCACCCTTTTATATCGGTTGTTACTCAAACTTTTTAAAGCAAAATTTCATATGCAGGATTATCTGCCAAACTGTCCAACCGAAAGAATAATGTCTTCAATATATTAAAGTGTATCCTAACCTATTAGTAAGGAGGGAAAAGGGAAAGATATGAATAGAGAAGATAAACAATTTACGATTCATTACAAAAACAAACGTAATGCAGGAGAGGGTGTAACCGTCAATATCCATATTCAAAATGCTTATATACTTGGCAACAAAAATATCCAGCTTGAGCAACGGGCAGAGGGTGGCGGTCAGATCAATAGAAATGTTGGAACGAATGCGAATCAAGGTGGTCAAAATGCGATTGATCATAGCTCTGCCCAAAATAATCAGTCACAATTTGCTAATGGAAATGGTCGAAGTGGAATTGCTGGTAACAACAATGATGAAGCAGGAGGACAACAAGGGATAAAGGTAAGGGATAGTCTCTTTAATAATAGCAGCATTACTTCATCATCAAATCAAAGCCAAAGTGAAATTGATGAGACAGTTGACGAAGGATTAATAGATGAGACAGTTGACGAAGGATTAATAGATGAAGCAACCGACATAATCACATTTGAAAAATAATGAAAAGGACCAAATATGGTCCTTTTTATAATCCTTTTACCTACTCGTCGCTTTACGCACGATTGGTGCCACTTCTGTAGCTAGTAATTCAATTCCTTTCGCAACCTTTTCAAAAGGAATACCACCTATATCAATCTGTGCGATAAACCGTTGATGATGAAAAAGCTCATATTGGCGAAGAATTTTTTCAGCAATCTCTTCAGGACTTCCAACAAACAAAGCGGAATCAGCGCCCACCATTTGATCATAATCTGCTCTAGATAACGTATACTCCATACCTCTTTGCTCATAAACGGACTCTTTATAATGAGCATAATAAGGATAAAACTCTTCCTTAGCCTGCTTTGATGTCTTTGCAATATAACCATGTCCTGTTACTGCTACTTGTAATTGTTGGGGATCATGACCTGCCTCTAGTCCAGCTTTATGATAAATATCTACTAATGGTTGAAAGCGACTTGGATCACCGTCAAGAATAACGACAGCCATACCAACTCCTAAATGACCTGCACGAACTGCGCTCTCCTTTGTCCCACCAACCCCTATCCAAATTGGAATCTCACGCTGGAGCGGTCGAGGGGCAATTTCCGCATTATGTAATGACGAACGAAAGCGACCTTCCCATGTTATTTGCTCATGTTTATTAAGCTGTAAAAAGAGATCGATATTTTCTGAAAATAATGCATCATAATCCTTTGTATCAAAACCAAACAATGGAAATGATTCTAGAAACGCTCCCCGACCAGCAATAATTTCGGCACGCCCACCTGAAAGTAAATCCAATGTTGCAAAATCCTCATAAAGCCGAACTGGATCAACTGTACTTAATACGGTTGTCGCACTTGTTAATTTAATTTGTTTTGTTTGCTGTGAAATGGCAGCTAACATAACTGGAGTAGCTGAAACAGCATAATCCAAACGATGATGCTCACCAACTCCAAATAAATCAAGTCCAGCTTCGTCGGCAAGTTTTGCTGCTGCAATGATTTCCTTCATCCGTTGCTCTGCACTAATTTTTCTCCCTGAAAGAGGATCTTTACTGATATCCCCCAAAGTATATAGTCCTATTTCAATACCTGAATTTTTAAATTTCACTTCTGTCTTCACGATAATGTCCTCCAAAGATGTAAGTAAACCTAGGTCTCTAATACAGATAATCGAGCTTTACAAATTTTTACTCCGTAATACGATAGATTGTCCTTCCTTTATCATAAAATAAATTTTTTTAAACACCTATAAATATGATTGTCGTAAAGCAAATAAATGCTTCAAAACGACCTATAATAGTTTTTTTATTGCACACTCCAATTTCTACAATTCAAAAATATTCTGTTACATAACCCTATACCAAGTGATGAATGGATATTCCTTATATAGCGTCTCCAAGTCATAGATAAATAAAAAAAGCATTTCTCTTTATGATAAGAAATGCTCAACATTAACTCTCACTTTTATATTTTTAACTATTGACTAACTCTTCTTTTGAAACAATACGCCATCCATTTGCTACAAGCTTTTCTATATAGTCATTGATACTTATTTCCTCTATTTCGATAGCAAGTGGATGTAGAGAAACAAAGCATTCATTTTGTTCATAATTAATCGTCACTTTTACAACCTCATACCCATTATGAAACCGTGAATCAAATCCAGGGTCATCAATAATATCTCCTTTAATTGGACGAATCGATGACTCAAAAGTTTTGATCCCTATTTCATATCTATTATTTTCCTGTTGTTCTTTTATTGAAGTGAGAGAAATAAGCATATTGATTTTCAATACTATCGTCTCCTTTTAAACTGATTAAATTGTTAATTATAGTATAACATTTATCCTTCTTTGAAACGTTAATCCATTAACAATTTACTAACCATAACAAAAAAAGCACCTATCTAAATCATTTGATAGATGCTTCAATATAATCTGGACAATGAAGTTCCAATTATTTAAGACAAATGCCACCAGCAATTTCATTTAATCACTTTTTGCCAACCCTTCATGGTCAGTAGCTATTGGAGGCTGTTCAAACCAGCCATTTTCTATTAATAGATTCATTCCATCCTCTGCTAGCAACCCTATCTCTGTTATCATACGTATATAAGCAGCGGCCAAATCTCTTCTTTGACATAATGCCAATGCCTCGCCATAATAGCCTATTGCCGAAGAAAGAAGTGCCGTTATATGAAAAAGCATTAGCTTGTCTGAAAAGGGAGCAACCGTTGAATCAGTAACCTCTGTCTCAAAGGTTCTAGGTATATGTAAATTGTCCTTTTTCACCTTTGTTGTAAGACGATCAAAATGCTTTTGGCAAACCTGTCGTCCTCGTTCCATATATTCCCGAACCTTTTTAGATTTAGCCACCTGACCAAATCCTAGCTCAAGCACCATTTTTACCATTGTTTTTTGCATGTTGAGATATGTTCCACTTATTTCAACCGCATTTAATGGTCTACGCTCACCAAGAAACCCTGTTAAGAAAGATTGATCCGTTACAAAATCAACCTTTTGTTGATTATTTAGTGTAGGAGGCTTACTGACAATTCCTTTTTGTAATAAAACATTGCTAGAACTAGCATATAATTTCGCAGTTTCATTCGTACAGTCAATAAAATAATTAATATAGTCCTCACGTAAAGAACTACTGACAGCAGCAGCATACCTCGTCAATCCATGTATTGCCATTATCTGTATATATACAAGCTTATATGTATCTGTAAATAGAGCTGGTGCATTAACATTAACATCTTTATCAGAAAATCCTTTTGGAATCGGGTAATTTTCCTGAGTTAGGAAATATCTAACCTTTTCAAGATGTGCTTCTGCTAATTCAAGAGCATAACGCAATACATCACAAATCTCCTCATCTTCAACATTTTTAATAAAATATTTAAGAACACAGGATGATAAGCTATCATTCATATATTGTGACCAAATTAGACCTAGCTCTGACGCAGAGCTTTTCGTCTTATGGTTTTGATCATTCATCAAATGCCCTCCTAAAAATTTGTATAGGTTAGTTTGTCCAGCCGTTTCTTTGTTAATTCTTAAATGTATTATCCATATTACTATTCAATATAATAAGCATTACAAAAAAATGAATTTTTAGGGGGTTGTAAAAGGATGTGGGATGTGGTTCAAAAATAATTTACTTACCTTCTATTGATCAAAAGTTGAGATGATAAGTAAAAGAAACAAACTTTTTGGGCTTACTCTCTAAAGGATTATGATAGAAAATAACAGTTCGATCTAAAAAACGAATAATCGGAGCTTTCCCATTAAATATTATTTGTTTTCATTCGTTTTTTTGAGTCTAAGAGGTCATAGATTATTGAGACTGTACAAACTA
>NZ_CADEPK010000387.1 GCF_902829255.1 Metabacillus niabensis
GTCGTACAGAATATTCATAAATTTATCCTATAAAATGAAACGTTCATTGCGAATCGTTCATACCACCCTTATAATAATAGTTGATATTAGGAAATACCTACAAAAAGGGTGAGGTAGCTTGGCTACGAAGCATGAGCGAATTTTACAATATATTAATTCACTTCCAGTTGGAGAAAAAATCTCAGTAAGACAAATTGCGAAAGAGATAAATGTAAGTGAAGGAACAGCGTACCGAGCGATAAAAGAGGCAGAAAATAAAGGGTATGTTTCAACGATCGAGCGAGTAGGTACAATACGAATTGAAACGAAGAAAAAGGAAAACTTTGAAAAACTAACATATGCAGAGGTTGTAAATATTGTTGATGGACATGTTTTAGGTGGTCGTGCGGGATTACATAAAACATTAAATAAGTTTGTTATTGGCGCTATGAAAATTGAAGCGATGATGCGGTATACAGGGGCAGGAAATCTATTAATAGTAGGTAATCGTACGGATGCCCATTATTTTGCATTAGAAGCGGGAGCAGCAGTTTTAATAACAGGTGGTTTTGATACTGATGAGAGTGTAAAAAAGCTCGCAGATGAACTTGAGCTACCAATCATTTCAACTAGTTATGATACTTTTACTGTAGGAACAATGATTAACAGGGCAATATATGATCAGCTTATAAAAAAGGAAATTGTCCAAGTAGAAGATATTCTTACTCCTTTTGAAAAAACGATATGTCTTTCACCTTTTGAAACAGTTGCTACGTGGTACCGACTAAACAATGAAACCGGACACGGTAGATATCCCGTTATTGATCAAAATAACAAAGTTCTAGGTATGGTTACAGCCAAGGATATTATGGGTCATACCCATTCAACTCAAATTGAAAAAATTATGACGAAAAATCCTGTTACTGTTATTGGGAAAACATCTGTAGCATCAGCAGCTCAAATGATGGTTTGGGAAGGGATTGAAGTATTACCTGTTGTTGATCAGCAAAATAAACTACAAGGAATGATTAGCAGGCAAGATGTATTAAAGGCATTACAAGTCATACAGCGACAGCCTCAAATAGGAGAAAAATTAGATGATATTGTCACAAATCAGTTTGTGACAATTGACGATGAATCTAAGCGGAGTAATATTTTTCGATGTGAGGTTAGTCCACAAATGACAAACCACCTTGGAACGATTTCTTATGGTGTATTTACGACTCTTGTAACAGAGGCGGTAAATCGATATTTACGTGCACAAAAAAAGGGAGATATCATTGTTGAAAATATAACTATTTATTTCATAAAGCCTGTGCAAATGGAAGCTATATTAGAAATTCAGCCAAAGATTCTCGAGGTTGGCCGAAAATTTGGTAAGGTTGAAATAGAAGCGTATAGTGATGGAATGGTAGTGGGGAAAGCGATGATGATGGTTCAATTAATCGAAAGATAAAGCAAATTGAGAAGAGATAATCTCTTCTCAATATTATTTTTGAGCCTCTTTTACAACTTGAGGTAAATAGTGCTTATACGCTCGAAACCCCGCCCAGCTACTACCAAAACCTATTAGAAGAAAGACTATGCCGACAATTAACGTGATAGTTGAACGGTTTAAAAACAATTGATTTAGACCGAAACTCGCAACGAATAATCCGAGCGCTATGCTTGCTTTTGCTGAAATCCATTGTTTTTCAACAAGCTTATTAGAACGATAAGCTTTTACACGATAGTACACATAAAAGGAAAGTGAAAATACAATCAATACGACTAAAACTGGCATAAGAATAACCTCCAATATTTTTCTGTTAAAGGGTAAAAACAATTAAAATGATTTTACCATGTCCAATGAAAATATGAAATTAAATAAAACACCTTAACCTAAAACCTTCTATTTATTTTTCACTCCCATTCACCGCGTTTCCTTCTTTTTAATTCGTTCCTTTTATGTTTTAATAACATATAAAGCGAAACTTATCAGAATTTTTATTAGGAGTTTCCTCGAGAAAAGAACTAAAATGCTTGTTAAAAAAGGAAACTATATTAAAGG
>NZ_CADEPK010000388.1 GCF_902829255.1 Metabacillus niabensis
ATTATGTACTAATCAGCTTTTATTATACTTTTTTTCATTTTTTGTAGCAATGATAAACCGATTAAACATACATATTCTTTATTATTTTTATATAATTTTTTTATGAATCCTTTTCATTTTTTATCGCCATATGTTTAATAATATCCCCATTATTAAAATTAACGTAATCAAAATTGTACCTGTCTGATTTATCTATATACTTTACTTCCCAAATAGGAATTCCTTCATCCATCCCTAATGTGACAGCCACTATTTTTTCAGGATTCTTTTCTGAATTAACTTCTGCAATCGCTTCTTTTTCGGTTATTCCTTCTGATTGCTTTTTAATAGTGGGCTTATTATTTTTTTCTTCTTGAGGTACCCAAACATAAATTTTTTCATTTTTTGCGTTTTTTCCAGACATTACATGATACTTCTTTTCACCATTATAAGTTTCAATTGAATCAATTGACTTTACATCCAAATCTTTATTAGATAGTACAAATTCTTTTGATTTTTGATGTCCCTCTTCATATTGGTTTCTTGCTGTTTGATATATATTCGTAAACAAAATGATCACACCTATTAAGACAACAACAGAAACAATTAATGTAATGATCGTTTTTTTTCCCATATTAAATCAACTTCCTTACGTACGATAAATGGTAAATACAGCTTTATTTTGATCTTGCTGGTCGAGAGCTAATCCGAACATTAGATCCTCTCTTTTTAACGTGCGATTTAACAAATCAACAATCTTATATAAATCATCTGAATGTTCAACTGTAACTGTTGAAATAACCTCAATTTTACTCTGCACTACAAATTCCTCCTACTTGAAACAAATATTGTAACTAATATGTCTGTTTTGTCTGGACACAATAACATTACAACGGCATCTAATGTTGTATCTTAATCCATTTTAACAGGTGTTAACACTTTAACATGATGATAAATTTTCTCCTAACTCACACCATTTAAGGCTGATTCAAGTTTTGAATCAGCCATTTTTTATCGGTGAAAAGGCGTTTTCATGCTTTAATCACGATTCATCCATTTCTCGATTGAATGTGTCAAAAGATGCATCGGATTTTTTTCAATTTCAAGTTCTGGAATAGAGCTTAAAAAGTCCTTCCCATACTTTGTTGTTATGATACGATGATCTAAAACAAATAATATCCCTCGATCATCCTCACTTCGAATTAATCTTCCAAATCCTTGTTTAAACCGTAGTATCGCTTCGGGAAGTGAATAATCGTAAAATGCATTTTTCCCCTGTCTTTTAAACTGCTCAGATTTTGCTGCAACAATCGGATTATCAGGTGATGCAAAAGGAAGACGAACAATCATTAATGCTGTAAGCTCTTCACCAGGAAAATCAACGCCCTCCCAAAAGCTGTTTGTTCCTAATAAAATGGCTTTATCGAATTGCTTAAAATTCTTTGTCAATCGCAAACGACTGCCACTACCTGTTCCTTGTCCGAGAATCATAAAATCCTCTAATGTTTCATCCTCTTTTAGCAATTGATACGTTTTTTTTAACATTTCATAGGATGTAAATAAGGCTAATATTTTCCCGTCTGTTATTTGTGCAACACTTCCTATATTAGCTGCAATTGCTTCAGAAAAATCATCAAGTGACACCTCATTAACATGCGGCATATCTGTTGGAATAAAAAGCTTTACCTGTTTTTTATAATTAAAGGGTGACTTCAATTGTAATTGTTTTGGATAAAAATCAGTTAGTCCAACAGCATCAGTCATATATGAAAATGAATGTTTAACTGCTAACGTTGCAGAAGTGAGTATTGCACTTTTTTTATTTGCAAAGAAATGATCAGCTAAAAATTCCGAAATATCTAATGGCTGAGAATAAATGGATGCAGCATTTTTAGCCCCTTTAGAATCAATTTCAATCCACGAAACAGTTGAATCAGATTGTGAAAAAAGGATCGCATTTAACTTATCCTTATATTCGTTAATCCGCGAAATCATTGCTTTATAATCCTCAAGAATTATCTTATCTTTAATTGAAAGGTCTGATTCTTTCATGTGAACTTGTAATGACTTATTCATTATTTTAAC
>NZ_CADEPK010000389.1 GCF_902829255.1 Metabacillus niabensis
CTATATATAGAATAATGATGAGGTTAGTTATTATATATCAGTGTTTGAGGGATAAGACCCTTTTGAGCGACCCTCTTTTTTTGGCTTTGAAGCTTTTTTATTATTTAAACGTATGGAGTATAAAAAGGATCTTAAAGAAATAAAATGGGAGATATGGACAAAGCATGCAGTGCAGGAGGATACATATGAAAAAGTGGTTTTTCCTTTCGGTTATATTGTTTCTTGGATTGGCCTTCTTATATCGTTATGAATTCATTTATCTAATCGATGTTAAAATAACCCTCTTATTTGAAACGTTAAGAACAACCTTATTAACGAATATTTTTTTATTCCTGTCAGAAGTTGGCTCGATTAAGTATATGTTTCCTATTTGCATCTTTTTCACTATTCTTTTACTTTATAAAAAAAGAATTATTTCCGCTCTCTTTTTATTTATCTTATTATTTAGTGTTAGGTGGATAAATAGTGAACTTAAAGTATTATTTAGTAGAGAAAGGCCCCATTTTGACGCAGTCTATAAAGAGGCATTTTACAGTTTTCCTAGTGGACATTCTATGAATTCAATAGCTATTTACAGTTTTATTTGTTATTTATTTATTCAATATATTGAAAGTGAAAAAATACGAAAATTCTGTATCGCGACGACAACAATTTTGATTGGATTAATTGGAATGAGCAGAATATATTTAGGTGTTCACTATCTTACTGACGTGTTAGCAGGTTTTTGTGCGGGATTTTCGATGTTTATAGTCATTTCCTTCTTAAATAATAAAATAAATAAGTTGTTCGACAAAATTAGATCTGTTTAGAGAAAGGACTTTTCATATAGACCTCTAATAAGTAAGATAATAAGCTTAATTGGAGGGTGATATGTGTGGTATATTCCTTATTATTAAAGAAACGGATACAGTCTTATGATATTACAATTTTTCAAACGCCAAAATTCGGCGAAAAAAAGGGCTACCATGAAGTGTATCGTTGCATGATAACGGGACAGTCTCATCAGCATGTTATGGAAAAGGTCTTTCAAACATTTAATGTTGCCGACACAATGCCATCTGATTATGAAGCAAGATATTTGAGTACAGGTGATATTGTTTTAATTGATGAGGGGAAGAAAGGTCAATTTTATTATAAACTTAAGCCTGAGGGATGGAAAAGAATTAATCGAATACACGTTAGATAATTAGAAAATTTCATAGTTTTTAAGATAACTGTACATGTTTTCCACAATGATATAGTCCTTTTAAATTACCTAAGTAATATGATATAGTTTATGTGCTATTGTTTTAATAACTAATAGGAGGGATAGTAGATGAGTGTCCATATTGGAGCAAAACAACATGAAATTGCAGAAACTGTATTGCTGCCTGGAGATCCATTACGAGCAAAGTATATTGCAGAAACTTTTTTAGAGGATGTCATTTGTTACAATGAAGTAAGGGGCATGTATGGTTTTACTGGAACATATAAGGGAGAAAAGATATCTGTACAAGGCACAGGTATGGGAGTTCCCTCTATTTCAATATACATAAATGAATTAATTAATAGCTACGGTGTGCAAAATTTAATACGAGTAGGAACATGTGGCGCAATTCAGAAAGATGTTCGTGTGCGTGACGTCATTCTCGCGATGAGTGCTTCAACTGATTCACAAATGAATCGTTTAACCTTTGGTGGAGTTGATTATGCACCAACTGCTAACTTTGATCTGTTAAAGAGAGCGTATGATACAGGTGTAGAAAAAGGACTCAATCTCAAGGTTGGAAATGTATTTACAGCTGATATGTTCTATAATGATAATGCTGAGCATGAGAAATGGGCAAAATATGGCATTTTAGCAATTGAAATGGAAACAGCAGCTCTTTATACAATTGCGGCTAAGTTCAATTGTAAAGCTCTATCTGTATTAACAGTTAGCGATCATATTCTTATAGGTGAAGAAACTAGCTCAGAAGAAAGACAAACAACTTTCAATGATATGATTGTTGTTGCTTTAGACGCTGCAATAAGTAAAAATTAATAGGATATATTGTTAAAATGATTATTTTAACAGTAGTTTAGCTGTCGAG
>NZ_CADEPK010000390.1 GCF_902829255.1 Metabacillus niabensis
AAATTTGAGCGGTATACCGAAACGAGGATTAAAAATGAAGATTGCTTTAATAACCGGAGCGAATAGTGGCATTGGGTTTTATACGTCAATTGAATTACTTAAGGCAGGATTTGTTGTCGTTGCAACAATGAGGGATATATCGAAACAAGCAGCATTAGTAAAGGAAGTTGAACAACTTGGGCTAAAAAAAGCATTAAATATCCAACAGATGGATGTAACAAAAAAAGAAGAGATTATAAATGTAAAAAGCATGATAGAAGAGAAATTCGGAAGATTAGATATTTTAATTAATAATGCAGGCTACTGTCAGGGAGGTCTGCTAGCAGAGATTTCTTATGATGAATGGGAGGCACAGCAAAAGACTAATCTACTGGGAACATTGCAGGTTACGAAAGGTTTCCTTCCATTATTAGAAAAGAAAACTCCATCTCAAATCATTACTATCAGCAGTGTTAGTGGATTTTTTGGTTTTCCAGGAATGTCGGCCTATACATCCTCAAAATTTGCAATTGAAGGGTTAAGCGAAAGCTTGAGATTAGAGCTACTCCCTAAACAAATCTTTGTTACTCTTATTGAGCCTGCATCATATAAAACGAAAATTTGGCAAAAGGGATTAGAAAATATTACTGACCAGGGAGATGACTTTAAACAAAATCTATTTAAATATGCAAAAGCATCGGCAAATAACGGATCTGACCCAATTGAAGTCGCTCAATTAGTCGTTAAAATTTGTCAAACGAATAAACCTAAATTTCGTTATCCAATTGGGAAAGGTGCAAGAACTTTAGCTTTTCTTAAAAGAGTGCTGCCTTGGTCGATCATTGAAAAAATCGTATTAAATCGATTACGCTAAAAAATAGAGGAGATTCATATGGAAAATTCAGCTGTCACTCTTTATACAAAAGATAACTGGGAAAAACTAAAATGGGAACATTTCCAGGAAGGTCAGTTAATGAAAAGCTATTTTTTACCACTTCTAAAAAATAATACAAATAACTTAATTAAGAATGTACATACTTCTTTAGGATTTGTTGCAATAGATGATATTTTATTACCTTATACAGTAAACGAAGAGGAATATGATAATTCCTATGTTTGTTCACCATATAATCATTACATAACATATTCAAAAGAAGAATTATCGATGCTAAATAACAAGTTACTGGAAGTAATTTTTCATTTTTTGCTAGGATTGATTTCTAAATTTGCGAAAAAAATCGAAATCAATAAAGTTGTGTATATAAATAACTGGCTTATTTCAACAAATTTATCTCCAAGCCTTTCTAAGGAACAATTAGAATCGATTAAAAACACGATGCTAGCTAAATATCCTGATTACTTAATTGGTTTTCGTTCAATTAATGAAGGATTATACCCAAAAATGAAGGTGGACTTAGAAGCATTGCATTTTCAGATGCTCCCGAGCCGCTTTGTTTACATTTCTAGGCCAGAGGAGATATTAAATGCTACTAAAAAAGTACGAAATACATTAAATCGAGATAAAAAATTACTAGATAAAAATGAATTTGATATCATACAACATGACGATTTTACAAAGGAAGATTTAATCCGTGCAAAACAATTATACGATAAACTATATTTAGAAAAATATTCTTATAACAATCCACAATTTACGGAAGACTTTATCCTTTCGACACATGCTAATCGTGCATTAACATACGTAGGATTAAAAAAAGACGGGGTATTAGAAGGAGTATTTGGATCGAAAATCTATCAAAATATGATGGCAAATCCTGTCCTTGGCTATAATACTGATTTACCTAAAGAAAAAGGGCTATACAGAATCCTACGCTATTTAGCAGTACAAGAATCGATAAACAATCAGCGGCTCTATCATCAAAGTGCTGGTGTTGGTAGGTTCAAATATGATAGGGGAGCAAAAGGCTATCCGGAATTTACAGCAATTTATATTAAGCATTTAGCAAAACGAAAACAATATTTTTGGAAATCCTTATGTTATTTATTGAATCGCTTTGCAATTAAAATCGTTGATAAAAAGAAATTATAAAGTAGAATAGAAGAATCTACTGGTATAACAATGAACGTTCAAAAGCAAAATTAGCCGGATTGAGTCCAGTCGAATACCGAACTCAATCCAGCCAATTAGCTGCATAATAAAACTCTAATTTTTTGGGGTAACCACCATCACTGTTAAACGATTCCTGCGTTTTTCATTAAATTTGGGCGATATTCATTAACGAAGGAATAAGCAAGCTTCCCCATCCCATCGTCAGGAGGGCAGCAAAAATCATTGCAAGAGTTGAAAATGTTCCTTCTTGTTCACCATATTCCATTGCTTTTGAAGTTCCAACTCCATGAGCACTCATACCTAATGCTAAGCCCTTTGCAATCGGAGACTTTATTGAGAGCCATTTAATTGCAAACGGCCCGATAATTCCGCCAATAACACCTGTCAAAATAACAAAAATTGTTGTAAGTGTTGGTAAGCCACCAATTTCCTTCGATACTTCAATCGCAATTGGTGTTGTTATTGACCTCGGGATGATGCTAATTAGAAAATTTGGAGTTAATTTAAAAAGAATTGATAATGCCATTGACGAGAAGATCGCAACCAATGTCCCAACTGTAATACTTATCACGATATTTCCAATATATTTTTTAACTAAAGAAAAATGCTTATAAATGGGAATCGCAAACGCAACTGTTGCAGGTCCAAGCAAATGTGTAATACCCTTTGTAGCTTGAAGATAATAATCTGCATGTATATGAAACAGTGTAATAAAGGCAATAAGAATAATTGGACAAACTAACAAAGGATTAAGTAAGGGAAATGACCATTTTTTATAGCAGAATTTACTTATTTTATATATGACGAATGTCAATAATGTATACAAAATATAATTCATTTTGAAACACTGCCTTTTCTCATCTGAATATAATCTGCTATATATGCAGTTACCGCCATGACAATAAAGGTACTTAAGCCAATTAATAAAATCGATTCTAACCCTTGTAAACTTAAGATTTCATCATAATTAACGATCCCCACAGCAGAAGGGATAAAGAATAACAACAATTCTGCTAATAGCCAATTTCCTCCTTTTTCAATCCACTCTAGCTTTACAATTCGTAAAAATAAGCATATTAGTAGGATAACAAGCCCAATCATTGAAGCTGGGATTGGGATATCTAGAAACTGCTTAATTGCAATTCCAAGGAAAAGAAAAACATGTATAAAAATGATTTGTAAGATAATCGTAATGATGTTCATAGATTATAACCATCCTTCATAAGAAGAAGCTAACGTTATACTTCTTAACTGATAATGATCATATTACTACGCATTCGATTATTCGTAAAATATATAATAATTATCACAAGTATAACTTTAAGTTATAATCATTTAGAAACAAAAAAATCAATAAATGTTCGAGCTGCATAAGATATATATTTATGTTTTTTTGTAATAACCGCTAGATTCCAAGGTGTAATAGGGTGTAAATTTATGATTTTCACCTGTTTATTTTCGACTCTATTACATATCGATTCCGGTAATATCGTTACACCTAAATTTGCACCAACCATTTCAACCATAAAATCCCATTGTGAGCTTTTAAATAATATTTTCGGCTCAAAGCCTTCTTGAATACATCTTTCCCACATAATGTCGTGAAGAGCGAAATCCTCGTGATAGAAAATAAATTCTTCATCCATTAATTCACTTAATTGAATTGTTTCATGACTCGCTAAAGGATGTTCATGATGTATTAATAACTTCATTTCATCTTCAACGATTGGGTATATATTAAATTCCTCTTCATCAACAGGTAAAACGGCGACACCTAATTCAAATTCTCCCTCCTCAACACTTTTTACAACCTTTGCGCCACCATATTCGGTTATCGTAATCGAAATATTTGGATAGACTCTATGGAACTCTGCCATAACACTCGGAAAGTACAAGCTGCCAATAATCGGTGGTAAGCCTATTCGAATCGATCCACGCTTCAAGCTTGTCAAATCATTTAAAGTTGTTGATAGCTCCTCAATTTGTGAAAGAATCTTTTGGGCATATTCCATCACGATGACTCCACCATCCGTTAATTCACTTGTTTTATTAGAACGAATAATTAATGTCATATCGAGCTCTTCCTCAAGACTCTTTATCATCTTACTTAATGCTGGCTGTGATATATGTAATGATTCAGCTGCCTTTGTCATACTTTTATGCTTCACAACTTCAAGAAAATAGGTTAATTGTCTCAATTCCATAATCTCACCTCTACTTTTCGTTTATTATAGCAATAAATATACAACCTGAGAAAAACATACGATTATAGCCACCCAATAACATTGTTTTTTAGAATTTATTTGATGATTTTCACTTTTCTATAGAGAAAATTAGTTTATTTAGCAAATGTATAGTAAAATAGAGGAATGGTTTAAATTGTTTTACAAAAATTTTCTAGGGGGAACGTGTATGTTAACAAAAATAAGAAAAGTGAAACTTGAAACTTCCGGTAAAAATCCAAATTACCGAGTCGTCCTTGAATCTCCTGAAGGAAAAGAATTGTATATTCATTTTGATTATACATATAAAACAAAAACATTTTGGCCGTTAGAAGTCAATTACGATGGTAAGAAAAGAGGCGCAAAACTCGCCTGGTATACAAA
>NZ_CADEPK010000391.1 GCF_902829255.1 Metabacillus niabensis
GCTAATAGTTTGTATGTAATATCATCTGAAGGTGGATTATGTAAACCTGCACGTACATCTCGATAATGTCTTTGCAACGCACTTGATGTGAAAAGGCTTTGACCGCCAACAACTCTCATAGCTATATCGACAACTTCTACAGCCATGTTTGTCACACTTGTTTTGACGATTGCTAAATCATAGGCTAAAGATGCACGTTCCTCTTTTGATTCATCCCATTTTCTAGCAATTTGATACATAAATGAACGTGCTGTTGTTAATTTTAGATCAATATCAGCAATTTTCCTACGCACTTCAGGTACATGCATAATTGGATGTGGAAGACTTGTTGGTTGATATGTTTTCGCAAATTTAACTGCTTCATTTCTTGCCGCAATTGCAATTCCGCTATAGCAAGCTGGTATATGCAATAACCAACCTTGTGCAGTTGGACGTTCTTTTTTTTCCTTACGTTCGACTAAAGCATCAAAAGGCACTTTTACTTGATCTAAGAGTAAGTCATCACTTCTTGTCCCTCTCATCCCTAACGTATCCCATGTTTCCTCAATTGTTAACCCATTTGATGTTCTAGGGATGAGAAAATCACCAATTTCACCTGTTTCTTCTATCGTTGCAGGAACAATAAAATAATCTAATGCTGGGGCAAGGGATGTAAAAATCTTTTTCCCTGTAATAATCCAACCATTTTCACCCTTTTTAGCAATTGTTTCAGGCTTTCCTCCCCGAGCAGGACTCCCTGAGTTTGGCTCAGTTGCAGCACTATTAATTAATTTATTCCCGGAAATAACTTCGTGACAAATTCTCTCATACGTACTTGATTCCCACTTTTTTGTTTCATTTAAATTCATTAATAGCCCTAAATGCCACCCTAATGACAAAGCAGTTGCAGCATCACCTTGGGCAATTTTTTCTTGAACTAGTAAAAAATCATATAGTGATGCTCCATCCCCACCGAGATTTTTAGGGATTGTTAGCTTTAAATATCCCTCTTCCTTAAGACGGGAAAAATTCTCAAAAGGAAATAATCCCTCTCTGTCATAATGGTCAGCACGTAATGCAAATTCATCTGAAAGCTTCGTAGTTTTTTCTAATAATTGTTTTTGTTTTGCTGTTAAAATAAATTGATCGTCTAAATAATTCAATATCTTCACCTCGATATGTCTATTTTAATCACTTTTTAACTCAGCTCAAAGTAATTAAGCTTTATTTGCTATTTCTTTTCCTAAAAATGATTATTTTGATAAAATAAATCTAACAGTTAAGAAATAATTAGAGATTTTCCAAAACTGTATGTAGTTAAGCATATCTTATTATTTGGAGGTAATCGTATTGTCAACATTTCAACAAAACCTAGAAAAGTACGCTGAACTAGCTGTTCGCGTAGGAGTTAATATCCAACATAATCAAAATTTAACGATCAATGCTTCAACAGAGGTAGCAGAATTTGTTCGAATCGTTGTTAGAAAAGCTTATGAGGCAGGTGCCCGCAATGTTTATGTTGAATGGCATGATGACATTGTGTCAAGAACTCGCTTTGAGCTTGCATCTGAAGAAGCATTAAGCGAATACCCTGAATGGAAAGCGAAAGGTCTTGAAACATTAGCTGAAAATGACGGTGCGTTTATGTCCATTATATCATCTGATCCAGACCTTTTAAGTGGAATTGATCCGAAACGTATTGCTGCTGCTGCTAAAGCATCAGGGATTGCTCTTACAAAATACCGAAATTATTTGCAAGCAGATAAAGCAAGCTGGACAGTAATTGCCGCTGCTTCCAAAGACTGGGCTGCAAAGGTCTTTCCTAATGAAGCTGAAGACAAACAAGTCGAAAAACTGTGGGAAGCAATCTTCAGAACAACACGTACTGATCAACCTGATCCAGTAAAAGCCTGGAAAGAGCATGATCAAAATCTACATAATAAAGTTGATTATTTAAATAGTAAAAAATACAAAAAGCTTCATTACAAAGCACCTGGGACCGATTTAACAATTGAGCTTCATGATACACATACTTGGGT
>NZ_CADEPK010000392.1 GCF_902829255.1 Metabacillus niabensis
ACAACAGCCTATGCCGCAAAAAACACAGCCGCAAACGTCTAAACAAAATGTTGTAAGTTTGCAAAGTATTCAAAAATCATCTAAAGTTATCTTAAGTGAACCGAGGGTATATGCGGAAGCACAAGAAATTGCTGATCAACTAAAAAATCGTCGAGCAGTTGTTGTTAACCTTCAAAGTATTCAAAAAGATCAGGCGAAACGAATTGTAGATTTCTTAAGTGGGACAGTATATGCAATTGGCGGAGATATACAGCGTATTGGCACGAACATTTTTCTTTGCACTCCAGATAATGTAGATGTATCTGGCTCGATTTCTGAGTTTGTCTCAGACGAAGATCATCAAAGGTGGTAGGCTAACGATGGATTTAATCTTTATTATCATTAATCAAGCAATTACAATTTATTCCTATGTGATTGTCGTGTACATTTTGCTTTCGTGGTTTCCAGGTGCAAGAGAGTCTGGCTTTGGTGAAATATTAGCGAAGCTTTGTGAACCATATTTAGAGCCTTTTAGAAAAATCATTCCTCCGATCGGCGGTATGATTGATATTTCGCCAATCGTAGCACTTTTTGCTTTAAAATTGGCGCAAGCCGGTCTTGTTTCATTATTTTCGATGATAGCTTAAGGACTATTTAGGTCCTTTTTTTTCTGCATCAATATAAATACATGTAACTAAAAATGGAGTTGTCTTAAATACATGGAGAATATATATCAGCACTTCCGTAAAGATGAACGACATTTTATAGATCAAGTTCTTGAATGGAAGGAAACTGTAGAACACCATTATTCCCCGAAACTAACGGATTTTTTAGACCCTAGAGAACAAGAAATTGTATCATCGGTGATTGGCGAACATTTGGACGTAAAGGTTGCTTTTTTTGGTGGGGCAGAGGATACCGAGAGAAAAAGAGCTTTTTTATACCCAGATTATTATCAGGTTGAACAAGAGGATTTTAAGCTTACTCTATTTGAAATCCAGTATGCTAGTAAATTTATTCAATTACAGCATCGACATGTTCTTGGTTCAATGATGGGTTTAGGTTTAAAGAGAGCCAAATTTGGAGATATTCGCTTTCATGATGATGTCGTTCAATTTATTTGTGCCGCTGAAATTTCTGATTATTTAAAAGTGAATTTTCATGAAATCGGAAAAGCGAAGATAAATTTGAAGGAACGGAGTCTTACAGAGTTTATCGTTAGTAACGAAGAAAAACAAGAGCTTGTTACAACAGTTGCTTCTATGCGTCTTGATGTAATTGGCTCTGCGATATACAATATTTCTCGACAAAAAATTCAACCGCTTATTGAAAATGGTCTCGTAAAAGTGAATTGGAAGCCAGTTGAAGAGACATCCTTTGAATGTCGAGAAGGAGATACCCTTTCTATTCGCGGCTTTGGCAGAAGTAAAATTACTTCAGTTGAAGGGAAAACGAAAAAGGATCGCTATAAAATCATCATTTCAAAATATAAATAATTGTATAATTGAATGGTCATGCTAAAGTATACTTGATTTTGTTTTTTAATTTCCAAGTAGGAAATATAAAATAATTTATTAAAAATAGCAGGAAATATAACAATCTTGTCGAATTATGATTTATAATGTGACAAGGATTAACTATTTCACTACATATTGGAGGTGGCATCCATGCCTTTAACACCATTAGATATCCATAACAAGGAATTTAGTAAAGGATTTCGTGGATATGATGAAGATGAAGTAAATGAGTTTTTAGATCAAGTAATTAAAGATTATGAAATGGTCATCCGCGAGAAGAAAGATCTAGAGATAAAGGTTACGGAACTTACAGAAAAGCTAGGTCACTTTACGAATATTGAAGAGACATTGAATAAATCAATAATCATCGCTCAAGAGGCCGGAGAAGATGTAAAGCGTAATGCTCAAAAGGAATCAAAGCTAATTATTAAAGAAGCGGAAAAGAACGCAGACCGTATTATAAATGAGGCATTGGCAAAGTCGCGCAAAATTGCAATGGAAATTGAAGAGCTTAAGAAACAATCAAAAGTCTTTAGAACTCGTTTCCAAATGTTAATTGAGGCGCAGCTTGACCTATTAAAAAATGATGATTGGGATCACTTGTTAGAATACGAGGTTGAGCCTATTTTTGGTGAAGAAGAAGAAACAAAAAGCTAAGCCTTGACTTTATTTTATTTTTTCGCATATAATACTTTAACGTAGACGTGTGAAAAGATTTTATTACCTGAATATCGAAAGAAAACGGTGAAAGGGATAGTAATCCTTTAAGCTCCCTTATTTAAGCGAATCGAGGATGGTGCAAGCTCGATATAAGGTTAAAGGATGAAGATCACCCTAGAGTTCCTTGCTGAACATACATAAGTAAGCAATGGCGTATCATTCTCGTTACGAATGCTTGAGTGGATTAATGATTAAAATTAATCTAATAGGGTGGTACCGCGAGATAAACCTTCTCGTCCCTTGTGGGATGTGAAGGTTTTTTTGTGTTTATTAAAGAAATGGAGGAAAAGTTAATGGAGTATAAAGATACCCTTCTTATGCCAAAAACAGATTTTCCGATGCGTGGAAATCTTCCAAACAGAGAACCTGTTATGCAGGAAAAATGGGAAAAGATGAACATTTACAAAAAAGTACAGGAACGTACGAAAGACCGTCCATTATTTATTTTGCATGATGGACCACCATATGCGAATGGTGATATTCATATGGGGCATGCTTTAAATAAAATCTTAAAGGACTTTATTATCCGCTATAAATCAATGAGCGGTTACTCAGCACCATATGTTCCAGGTTGGGATACTCACGGTTTACCAATTGAAACAGCATTAACAAAGAATAAGAAGGTTAAACGAAAAGAGATGTCTGTTGCGGAGTTTCGTAAACTATGTGAAGAATACGCTTGGCAGCAAATTAATGGGCAACGTGAACAATTTAAACGTTTAGGTGTTCGTGGTGATTGGGATAATCCATATGTTACATTAACACCTGCTTATGAGGCGCAGCAAATTAAAGTTTTCGGAGAAATGGCAAAAAAAGGTTATATTTATAAAGGCTTAAAACCTGTTTATTGGTCTCCGTCAAGTGAATCTGCGCTTGCTGAAGCAGAAATTGAATATGCGGACAAACGCTCACCATCTATTTATGTTGCTTTCCCTGTTAAAGATGGAAAAGGAGTCCTTTCTACAGATGAGAAGATTATTATTTGGACAACAACTCCATGGACAATACCAGCTAACTTAGGTATTTCAGTTCATCCAGAACTTGAATATAGCGTTGTAGCTGTAAATAATGAAAAATATGTTGTTGCTTCAGCATTAGTTGAATCTGTTGCACAAACGATTGGTTGGGAAGATTTCACAGTTGATCGTACAGTAAAGGGCAGTCAACTTGATCGCATCGTTGCGAAGCATCCTATTTATGATCGTGATTCATTAGTTATGCTAGGTGAACATGTTACAAGTGATGGTGGAACAGGATGTGTTCATACTGCTCCAGGTCATGGGGAAGATGACTTTATCATTGGTCAACAATATG
The DNA here is from genome assembly GCF_902829255.1 of Metabacillus niabensis. Classification (GTDB taxonomy): domain Bacteria; phylum Bacillota; class Bacilli; order Bacillales; family Bacillaceae; genus Metabacillus; species Metabacillus niabensis. The sequence goes on from NZ_CADEPK010000392.1 coordinate 3,531, forward strand.
GATTAGATGTTTTATGTCCAGTTGATGAAAAAGGATACATGACAGAGGATGCTGAAGGGTTCGCTGGTTTATTCTATGATGATGCCAATAAAGCCATTACTGAAAAATTACAGGAAGTTGGAGCTTTATTAAAACTTCAATTTATTACTCACTCATATCCACATGACTGGAGAACGAAAAAACCAACGATTTTCCGGGCAACAGCACAATGGTTCGCATCCATTAAAGATTTCCGTGAGGACTTATTAGCTGCAATTAACGAAACAAAATGGGTTCCAGCATGGGGAGAAACTAGACTTTATAATATGGTGCGTGACCGTGGCGACTGGTGTATTTCAAGACAACGTGCATGGGGTGTACCAATTCCAGTTTTCTATGCAGAAAACGGTGAGCCAATTATTACAGACGAAACGATTGAACATGTATCAAACCTATTTAGAGAGCATGGTTCAAATGTTTGGTTTGAGCGTGAAGCAAAGGACTTACTCCCAGAAGGATTCACACACCCTGGAAGTCCAAATGGTATCTTTACGAAAGAAAATGATATTATGGATGTTTGGTTTGATTCAGGTTCTTCACATCAAGCAGTTCTATTAGAAAGAGAAGAACTACAACGACCAGCTGACTTATATCTAGAAGGCTCAGACCAATATCGTGGATGGTTTAACTCCTCACTTTCGACTGCTGTTGCTGTAACAGGTAAAGCACCATACAAAGGTGTACTAAGTCATGGGTTTGCTTTAGATGGCGAAGGGCGTAAAATGAGTAAATCATTAGGAAACACCGTTGTGCCTGAAAAAGTTATGAAACAATTAGGTGGAGACATTTTACGATTATGGGTAGCATCGGTAGATTATCAAGCTGATGTTAGAGTATCTGATGCAATCTTAAAACAAGTTGCCGAAGTTTATCGAAAAATTAGAAATACTTTCCGATTTTTACTTGGTAATTTATCTGATTTTAATCCAAATACAGATTCTGTTAAGCTTGAAAACCTTAGAGAAGTTGACAGATATATGCTTGTGAAATTGAACAAGCTCGTTAGTCGTGTTAAAGAAGCGTATGAACAATATGAATTTGCAGCAATTTATCATGCAGTTCACAATTTCTGTACGATTGAATTAAGTTCATTCTATCTTGATTTTGCAAAAGACGTCTTATATATCGAGTCAAAAGAGAATGAAGAGCGTAGAGCAATCCAAACGGTACTTTATGAAACATTGCTGTCTCTAGTTAAACTTGTGACACCTATTCTTCCACATACGGCTGATGAAGTTTGGGAGCATATTGAATTTGTTGCGGAAGAAAGTGTTCAACTTGTTGATATGCCTGAAGAGAAACAATATCCTAACGCAGATGAATTAGAGAAGAAATGGGATATGTTTATGTCGTTACGCGATGATGTTTTGAAGGCATTAGAAGTTGCGCGAAATGAAAAAGTCATTGGAAAATCATTAACAGCAAGTATCTCGCTATACCCTAATGCGGAAGCGAAAGAATTGCTTTTATCTGTTAAAGAAGATTTAAAACAGCTTTTCATTGTTTCAGGATTTGAAATTGCTGGAGATTACAATACAGCTCCAAACAATGCACAAAGTTTTGATACTGTTAAAATTGTTATTAACCAAGCTGAAGGTGAAACATGTGAGCGTTGTTGGATTGTGACACCTGAAGTTGGTCAAGACGCAGAGCATCCAACATTATGTCAACGCTGTGCGACAATTGTAAAAGAACATTATTAAGACATAATTGATAGGGATAGTTCTCAGAAATATAATCCTTTTAACAGGATGAGAATTTTTGGGGACTGTCCCTTTTTTTTGCTTGAAGCCTGATCATGATTAAGTCCGTTTTAATAAAGCCCATTTTGCATTCTTCATGTTTCACATATGAAAATGAGGGGTAAAAAATAGTCATTCACTATACAAACGAATTAGATAGCATGGATTTCTTTCACAGGAAAATTCTTAACAGGGTGAGGTTGGTTTTTGAAGGATACACTAATGTTACATCATGAGAAGGATTAAGGAGTTGTCCATCTTGAATAAATATTATGGAATCCGGTATGAATTGCAAGTGATGAGAGAAGAATTACGTGCAAGATTATTTGATCACAGTATGTTTGAAATGACAAATGATGATCAAGCGAAAAACAATACTCTAATCCATCATATAAAAGAAGAACTTCAAGATGTAGAACGAGCCTTACTTAAAATGGATAAAGGGATATACGGATATTGTGAAGAAACTGGTGAAGAAATTCCTTTTGAAAAGTTAAGAATACTTCCTACTGCAAGAACAAAATATGATTTTTACTTCCAAGAACTATACGAGCGAAAATCATTACCACAATATGACTATACTTATGATGAATCATATTTTTAACTTCATTTGGGGGACAGTCCCCAAATGAAGTTCTTTTGAAGGCATTTTTCAATTTTATTACCCTTTCGTTTTTCCAAATACCTTTAAAATAAAGGTTTCCAAAACTTTTTTTAGTTTTGGGGACTGTCCCCATTGTGATTCTATTTTCAATGAGTTGTTGCATATGGTACAATTCAAGTTGGGTAATACTTGTTGCTTTTTCAATAGAATAAAGGAAAGTTGGGGAAACATTGTATTTTTATTACATAATTGCAGCTATTATTATTGGGATTGACCAATTAACGAAATGGTTAGTTGTAAAGAATATGGAGCTAGGTGAGAATATACCGATTATAGAAAATTTCCTTTATATAACCTCACATCGAAATAGAGGTGCTGCTTGGGGAATATTACAAGGGCAAATGTGGTTTTTCTACTTGATTACAACGGTTGTTATTATCGGTATTATTTACTACATCCAAAAACATACTAATGGTAGTAAGCTAATGGGAATTGCGCTAGGTCTAATGCTTGGTGGGGCAATTGGTAACTTTATTGACCGCTTGTTTAGAAAAGAAGTTGTTGATTTTATTAATACATATATTTTTACATATGATTTCCCAATATTTAATGTGGCAGATTCTGCTCTATGTGTCGGAGTAGTTCTATTATTTATTTATATGCTGTTTATTGAAGGGAAAAAAGAGAAGGAGAAAGCTTAATGGACATCGTAGATTTACGTGTAACTGAAGAACATAAAAATGAACGGATTGATAAGTTTCTGTCTACTTATAATGAAGAATGGTCAAGAACTCAGGTTCAGCAGTGGATTAAAGAAGGAATTGTAAAAGTAAATGAAACTGAAGTGAAAACGAATTATAAATGTCAAATCGATGATCATATTGTCATTCATATTCCTGAACCAGAGCCGTTAGATGTAGTCGCAGAGGAAATGGATTTAGATATTTATTATGAGGATGAAGATGTTCTTGTTGTCAATAAACCAAAAGGAATGGTTGTTCATCCAGCACCTGGCCATATGTCCGGTACATTGGTAAATGGGTTAATGGCACATTGTAAAGATTTATCTGGAATTAATGGAGTATTACGCCCAGGAATTGTTCATCGAATTGATAAAGATACATCAGGCCTCCTCATGGTTGCCAAAAATGATCTGGCACACGAATCATTAGTAGACCAACTAGTAAATAAAACGGTAACGCGAAGATATAAGGCAATTGTCCATGGGAGTATCCCACATGATAACGGGACGATCAATGCCCCGATTGGCCGTGACAAAACAGATCGTCAAAGCATGACTGTTACAAATGTAAGCAGTAAAGAAGCAGTTACACATTTTCGAGTTTTAGAACGTTTTCATGACTATACATTTGTTGAATGTCAATTGGAAACTGGGAGAACTCATCAAATTCGTGTACATATGAAATACATTGGCTTTCCTTTAGTTGGAGATCCAAAATACGGTCCGAAAAAAACGTTACAAATAAATGGACAAGCACTCCATGCAGGTATTTTAGGCTTTATTCATCCAAGAACAAAGGAATACTTAGAGTTTGAAGCTCCTTTACCGAATGATTTTGAAGAAGTATTAAAGGAAATTCGATTAAAAAGCCAACTTTAAAAATGCTAGAACAAACAAGTCGGAATTATTATCTTAAAAAAATTGTTGACACGATTCTACAATTTTGTGATAATAGGTTTAACTTAATAAGAACCTTTAACACAGTCCCGAGAGGCTGAGAAGGAAAGCGGAAATTAGGCTATAGTACTTAAAAAAGTACTATGCTCTAAACAAAAGTTCGTAACTCCTCTCACTGTTCGGTGAGAGGGGTTTTCTTTTTATAGCTTACTTTTTCATCCAGCTACAAGGATAAATTAAGTAACGAGAGGAGATGAAGAAATGTCTCAAAAAGCAGTTGTTTTAGATGAGCAAGCAATTAGAAGAGCATTAACAAGAATTGCACATGAAATTATTGAAAGAAATAAAGGCATTGAAGATAGTGTTTTAGTAGGGATAAAAACTCGCGGAATTCACTTAGCAAAAAGACTTGCAGAGCGAATTGAGCAAATTGAAGGAAATAAAATCGCGATCGGGGAACTTGACATAACACTATATCGTGATGATTTAACGAAAAAAACGAAGAATCAAGAGCCGCTTGTTAAAGGTTCAGATATTCCAGTTGATGTTACAAATCAAAAAGTAATCTTAGTTGATGATGTTTTATATACAGGTCGAACGGTTCGAGCTGCAATGGACGCATTAGTTGATATTGGTAGACCAGCAAATATTCAGCTAGCAGTGTTAGTTGACCGCGGTCATCGGGAACTACCAATTCGTGCAGATTATGTAGGGAAAAATATACCTACTTCAAGCTCTGAGAAAATTGTTGTCGAGCTTCAAGAACAAGATAATAAAGACCAAGTTACAATACATGATAATAATTAACCCTTTTAATAATCGTCCAGTGAGGCGACAAAGGGGAACAAAAGGATCAATCGGTCGAAACACGATTGGCTTACCTTTTTGTACCTCTTTGCATGCTTCGCAAAGAGGTTTTTTGTTTATCCATTTCACACATACTAACTAACATGAATATTTCTCAAAAGTGGAGGTCCTAAACGTGAAAGAACAACAAATCGTATTAGATATAAAAGATAAACCAAATTTATTAACATGGCTTACATTGAGCTTCCAGCATTTGTTTGCAATGTTTGGCTCAACAATTCTAGTCCCATATCTTGTTGATTTAGACCCAGCAGTAGCACTCATATCTAGTGGATTAGGAACGTTAGCATTCATGCTCATAACAAAAGGTCAAGTACCAGCATATTTAGGGTCATCTTTTGCGTTTATCACTCCGATAATCGTAGCAAAGGCATCAAGTGGAGTTGGTGCAGCGCTTGTAGGGAGCTTCCTAAGTGGTTTAGTTTACGGCATTGTCGCTTTAATTATTAAAGGTACTGGTCATAAATGGATCATGAAAATCTTACCACCAGTTGTTGTCGGTCCAGTCATTATCGTCATTGGATTAGGTTTAGCGGGAACAGCAGTAGATATGGCGACCTTAAACGGTGAGGAATATAGTCTTCAATATTTCTCGGTAGCAATTATTACGTTGCTTATTACAATTATTGCATCAATCTTTTTTAAAGGATTTTTCAATCTCATCCCTGTTCTTATCGGTATCGCAGGGGGATACTTATATTCACTAGCAATTGGTATCATTGATTTTTCAACAGTAATTGAAGCGAAATGGCTACAAGCGCCTAATTTTATCTTGCCATTCGTTGATTATACACCATCGATAAATATGGATATTATCTTACTAATGGTACCTGTATGTGTTGTAACGATTTCTGAGCATATCGGCCACCAATTAGTATTAGGAAATGTAGTAAAAAGAGATTTTATTAAAGAACCAGGGCTTCACCGCTCAATCATGGGAGATGGAGTCGCAACAATGATTGCAGCTCTAATCGGCGGACCGCCAAATACTACGTATGGTGAAAATATCGGTGTCCTTGCGATTACAAGAGTTTATAGCGTATTTATCTTAGTTGGTGCCGCGGTATTAGCAATCGTCTTTGGCTTCATCGGGAAAATATCTGCCTTCATAAGCACGATTCCAACACCTGTTATGGGTGGAGTATCAATCCTATTATTCGGTATTATCGCATCTTCTGGATTAAGAATAATGATTGAAAACAAGCTTGATTTAGGCAGTAAACGAAACTTGATTATCTCTTCAGTTATTCTAGTTATTGGAATAGGTGAAGCAACGATTAAGTATGGTGGCTTTGATTTACACGGAATGGCGCTAGCCGCAATTATCGGGATTGTATTAAACTTAGTCCTTCCACAAAAGGATGATGAAACAATTAATAATGAACATGCATAATGAGAGTTGCTTAAATCTTTTAAGAAAAGTCCAGAGAGGCTTTGAAGGGTGTAAGGCAAGGAAAAGGTATAGGGATACCTAGATTTGCTCTACCTTTTTACACCCTGTTTATTCAAAACAGGGTGTTTTTTTATACAATAAATGCCATTTGAAAGTAAAATTGCTTTCAAATAAAGGAGAGAATGGGTATGACAAACCTACTGACAATGAATCAGCTATCAAATGAAGAGATATTTTCAATTCTTGAGGATGCAGAAAGATATAAAACAGGAAAGGGCTGGAGACCATCTGATTTAGTATTTGTTTCAAACCTGTTTTTTGAGCCGAGTACTAGAACACGATTTAGTTTTGAAGTGGCTGAAAAAAGATTAGGTCTAGAAGTCTTAAATTTTGCTGCGGAGCATTCAAGTGTTCAAAAAGGTGAAACGCTATACGACACTGTCAAAACGTTAGAATCTATCGGGGCAAATGCTGTAGTCATTCGACATCAGGAGGATCATTTTTTTGAGGAGTTGATCGGAAAGGTTTCAATACCAATTATCAATGCAGGTGATGGATGTGGACATCATCCCTCTCAATCTTTATTAGATTTATTAACGATAAAACAGGAGTTTGGAAGATTTAAAGATTTAACGGTATCCATACATGGAGATATTCGCCATAGCCGTGTTGCTCGTTCGAATGCTGAAGTTTTAACAAGATTAGGTGCTCGAGTACTTTTTTCCGGTCCTTCGGAATGGCAAGACCCATTTAATCTATACGGGGAATACGTCGAGGTTGATGAGGCGATTAAGCAATCAGATGTTGTTATGCTCCTACGTATTCAACATGAACGACATAATGAAAAAACGAATCCAGCTAATTATTTAGAAGAATTCGGTTTAACGAAGAAAAGAGAAAATCAAATGAAGCCAAATGCAATTATTATGCACCCAGCTCCAGTGAATCGAGACGTTGAGATAGATGGTGATTTAATAGAGTGTGAACGTTCGAGAATCTTTAAGCAGATGGAAAATGGAGTTTATGTAAGAATGGCGATTTTGAAAAGGGCTTTACAACAAGTTCAAAATAATCAGGAGGTAGATGGACATGTCATTTATTCTTAAAAACGGCTTTGTGGTAGATAATCAAGGTGAGTTCAATAAAGTAGACATTAAGGTTGAAAACGGAAAAATTACAGAAATAGGCGAAAATTTACCAGTAGACGGTTATCGAGTTGTTCCTGTTGACGGTCAACTAATTTCAACAGGATTTATCGATTTACATGTACATTTACGAGAGCCAGGTGGAGAGCATAAGGAAACAATTGAAACTGGAACGAAAAGTGCTGCAAAAGGTGGATTTACGACGATTGCTCCAATGCCAAATACCCGCCCAGTACCTGATACAAAAGAACAGATGGAATGGCTACAAAATCGTATTAAAGAAACTGCTGTCGTAAAGGTACTTCCATATGCCTCAATTACGACTAGACAGCTTGGTGAAGAACTAACAGATTTTGCGGCGCTTAAGGAAGCAGGAGCATTTGCCTTTACAGATGATGGTGTTGGTGTTCAATCTGCTGGAAAAATGTTAGAAGCAATGAAAAAGGCTGCTTCAATTGGTGCTTCAATCGTTGCCCACTGTGAGGAGAATACATTAATTAATAAAGGTTCAGTCCATGAAGGTAAGTTCTCAGCAAAGCATGGAATAAATGGAATTCCATCAGTATGTGAGTCTGTACATATTGCAAGAGATATTTTACTTGCAGAAGCTGCAGACTGTCACTACCATGTTTGTCACATTAGTACTAAGGAGTCTGTACGTGTAGTAAGGGATGCAAAGCGTGCAGGAATTCGTGTAACAGCAGAAGTAACACCACATCATCTTTTACTATGTGAAGATGATATACCAGGGTTAGACCCGAATTTTAAAATGAATCCTCCGTTACGAGGGAAGGAAGACCAAGAAGCATTAATCGAAGGTCTTTTAGATGGGACGATTGACTTTATCGCAACAGACCATGCACCACATGCTTTAGAGGAAAAGGCTGAGGGAATGCAGTTGGCCCCATTTGGGATTGTCGGCCTAGAGACAGCATTTCCATTGCTTTTTACACACTTTGTTTTAACAAAAAAATTTACGTTAAAGCAGCTAATTAACTTTTTAACAGTTAAACCTGCAGAAGCATTTGGATTAACTGTTGGAACTTTACAAGTTGGCGATGTTGCTGATTTAACAGTCATTGACTTAGATACTGAAGCAAAAATCGACCCAGACAACTTCCTCTCAAAAGGGAAAAACACACCATTTAAGGACTGGGCATGTAAGGGCTGGCCAACATTAACTATTGTTGATGGAAACATCGTTTGGGAAAAAGGAGGCATCACTGTATGAAAAGACAGTTAATTTTAGAGGATGGAACAGTATTTTTAGGAGAAGCTTTTGGAAGTGATAAAGAAAATTTTGGTGAAGTTGTATTTAATACAGGGATGACTGGTTACCAAGAAATCCTATCAGATCCTTCTTACTGTGGACAAATTGTAACATTAACATACCCTTTAATTGGTAATTACGGAATAAACCGTGATGACTTTGAAACGATATCCCCTTTCATTAATGGGTTTGTCGTCAAGGAATTTTGTGATTATCCATCAAACTGGAGAAATGAATACACAATAGATGAATATTTTAAAATGAAAAATATTCCTGGAATAAGCGGGATCGACACTCGAAAATTAACAAGAATTATTAGAATGTACGGTACGTTAAAAGGTGCGATTTGTTCGGCTGATGCAAATCCAGATGAAGTAATTAGCAAACTTAAGGGAACAGAACTACCTACTAATCAAGTACAAACTGTCTCTACAAAAACAGCTTATCCAAGCCCTGGCAGAGGACCTCGTGTCGTCCTAGTTGATTATGGAATGAAGCACGGTATTTTAAGAGAGTTAAATAATCGCAATTGTGACATCGTTGTCGTACCACATTCGATAACAGCTGAAGAAGTATTGCAATTAAAACCTGATGGAATCATGCTTTCAAACGGACCAGGGGATCCAAAGGATGTACCTGAGGCGATTGAAATGATAAAAGGAATATTAGGGAAAATTCCGTTGTTTGGGATTTGCTTAGGACATCAATTATTTGCCCTAGCATGTGGAGCTGACACGGAAAAAATGAAGTTTGGACATCGTGGTTCAAACCATCCAGTAAAAGAGCTAAGTACTGGAAAAGTTGATATTACTTCTCAAAATCACGGATATACAGTAACTGAAGCATCAATTGAAAATACAGATTTGGAAATTACACATATTGCTTTAAATGATGGAACGGTGGAAGGCTTAAAACATCAGCATGCAAAAGCATTTACCGTACAATATCACCCTGAAGCATCACCAGGTCCAGAGGATGCTAACGGATTATTTGACCAATTTTTAGAAATGATTGAAGCGAATAAGAAAGAGGGGGTTCTATAATGCCAAAACGTACAGACATCAATAAAATTCTTGTTATCGGTTCAGGTCCAATTGTTATCGGTCAAGCAGCAGAATTTGATTACGCAGGTACACAAGCTTGTATCGCTTTAAAAGAAGAAGGATATGAAGTTGTGCTAGTGAACTCAAATCCGGCAACAATTATGACAGATACAGAAATAGCAGATAAGGTGTATATTGAGCCTCTTACATTAGAATTTTTAAGCAATATCATTCGTAAAGAGCGTCCAGATGCATTAGTTCCAACTCTAGGTGGGCAAACAGGACTAAATCTTGCAGTTGAATTAGCGGAATCTGGCGTTTTAGAAGAATGCGGTGTCGAAATTTTAGGAACTAAGCTTTCTGCGATTAAACAAGCAGAGGACCGTGATCTTTTTAGAACATTAATGAATGAGTTAAATGAGCCAGTTCCTGAAAGTGAAATTATTCATAATTTAGATGAGGCATTTGCGTTTGTTGAGCAAATTGGCTATCCAGTTATTGTCCGTCCAGCATATACATTAGGTGGTACTGGTGGCGGTATTTGTGAAAATGAAGAGGAATTAATTGAAATCGTAACAAGTGGTTTGAAAAACAGCCCAGTTACACAATGCCTATTGGAAAAAAGTATTGCAGGCTTCAAGGAAATTGAATATGAAGTTATGAGAGATTCAAATGACCATGCAATCGTTGTTTGTAATATGGAAAACTTTGACCCAGTAGGAGTACATACTGGTGATTCAATTGTATTTGCACCAAGTCAAACGTTAAGTGACCGGGAATATCAAATGCTTCGGAATGTTTCATTAAAAATCATTCGCGCCTTAAAAATTGAAGGGGGATGTAATGTACAGCTAGCGCTTGACCCTAATAGCTTTAAATATTACATCATTGAAGTAAATCCGCGCGTTAGCCGTTCATCAGCACTTGCGTCAAAAGCAACAGGCTACCCTATAGCTAAGCTTGCTGCGAAAATTGCAGTTGGCTTAACACTTGATGAAATGGAAAACCCAGTTACGGGTAAGACATATGCATGCTTTGAACCTGCTCTTGATTACATTGTATCGAAAATTCCGCGCTGGCCTTTCGATAAGTTCGAATCAGCTAACCGTCGTTTAGGTACACAAATGAAGGCAACAGGTGAGGTAATGGCGATTGGACGGACGTTAGAGGAATCGCTATTAAAAGCAGTGCGGTCTTTAGAATCAGATGTTTCATATTTACGATTAAACGATGCAGATTCCATTACAAATGAATTGATTGAAAAGCGGATTCGTAAAGCTGGTGATGAACGTCTGTTCTATATTGCAGAAGCATTTAGAAGAGGAGTTACAAAGGAACAAATTCATGATTGGAGTAAAATCGATTTATTCTTCTTAATGAAGATTGAAAAAATTATTAAGTTTGAAGATAAAATTAAGGGGAATCCCTTTGAACTTACTACCCTTCAAAAGGCGAAGGAAATGGGCTTTTCTGATGCAGAAATCGCAAAGCTTTGGGGTACAAGTGAGTTGGAAGTATATAAACTCCGTAAGCAGGCGGAAATTATCCCAGTATATAAAATGGTTGATACGTGTGCAGCAGAATTCGAATCTGCAACACCGTATTTCTACGGCACATATGAAGATGAAAATGAATCAATTGTTTCAGATAGAGAGAGTGTCGTTGTTCTAGGTTCAGGTCCAATCCGTATTGGTCAAGGGGTAGAATTTGATTATGCGACAGTACATTCCGTTTGGGCAATTAAAGAAGCTGGATATGAGGCGATTATCGTAAATAATAACCCTGAAACAGTTTCAACAGATTTTAGCATATCTGACAAGCTTTACTTTGAACCACTTACGATTGAAGATGTTATGCATATTATCGATTTAGAAAAGCCAAAAGGGGTAGTCGTCCAATTTGGTGGACAAACGGCTATTAATCTTGCAAGTGAACTAGAAGCAAGAGGGGTAAAAATTTTAGGTACATCACTTGAGGATTTAGACCGTGCGGAAGACCGAGATAAATTTGAGCAAACACTCGTTTCCTTAGGAGTGCCACAGCCGCTTGGAAAAACGGCAACATCTGTAGAGCAAGCTGTGAAAATAGCAGGTAAGATTGGCTATCCAGTACTTGTTCGTCCTTCATATGTTTTAGGTGGACGTGCAATGGAAATTGTTTACCAAGAGTCTGAATTATTGCATTATATGGAAAATGCCGTGAAAATCAATCCACAACATCCAGTCTTAATTGATAAGTATTTAACAGGTAAAGAAATTGAAGTTGATGCAATTTCTGATGGAGATACTGTTTTAATACCGGGAATTATGGAGCATATTGAACGCGCAGGGGTTCACTCAGGCGACTCTATCGCAGTATATCCTCCACAATCGTTATCAAACGACGTGAAAGAAAAAATTATTGATTACACGATTAAACTTGCTAAAGGGCTAAATATTATTGGGTTATTAAACATACAATTTGTTCTTTCAAAAGGGGAAGTATATGTCCTTGAAGTAAATCCACGTTCAAGTCGTACGGTACCATTTTTAAGTAAAATTACAGGTGTGCCGATGGCCAATTTAGCAACAAAGGTGATTTTAGGGGCAAAATTAGCTCCATTAGGCTATGAAACGGGTCTCTACCCTGAAAGTCAAGGAGTATATGTAAAAGCTCCAGTCTTCTCATTTGCTAAGCTTAGAAATGTTGATATTACGCTCGGACCAGAAATGAAGTCAACTGGTGAGGTAATGGGGAAAGACATTACATTAGAAAAGGCATTGTATAAAGCATTAGTTGCTTCAGGAATCCAAATTAAAAATCATGGGTCAGTTCTCTTAACTGTTGCTGACAAGGACAAAGAAGAAGGATTAGAAATTGCGAAAAGATTTCATGAGATTGGCTATCAAATCCTTGCAACGAGTGGAACAGCAGAATATATTCAATCATTCAATATACCTGCAAAAGTTGTCAATAAAATCGGAGCGGAAGAGCCAAATTTACTAGATGTCATTCGCAAGGGTGAAGCTCAATTCGTAATCAATACGTTGACAAAAGGGAAACAACCGGCTCGTGATGGCTTTAAAATTCGCCGTGAGTCAGTAGAAAACGGAATCCCATGCTTAACCTCACTCGATACGGCTGTAGCAATTTTACGAGTGCTAGAATCTATGACATTTTCTACTGAGACGATGCAAAAGAAAAACGCACAGCTAGAGGTGAGCTTAACGTGATAAAAAAAGAGCTGATGGTCGTAACAAAGCAAGAGGAAATTGCAAAACATATTTTTCAGTTAACACTAAAGGGAGATTTAGTCTCAGAAATGGGCGAACCTGGACAATTTGTCCATTTAAAAGTGTCTGAAGGAACGACCCCTTTATTAAGAAGACCTATCAGTATTTCAAAAATTAACAAAGAACGCAATGAATTTACGATGATATACCGTGCTGAAGGAGCTGGAACACAGCTCCTTTCTAAAAAGCAAGCAGAGGATGTAGTTGATGTACTAGGTCCGCTTGGCCATGGTTTTCCTATCGGTGAAGCTAAGGCTGGACAAACTGCATTATTAGTAGGTGGTGGAATTGGTGTTCCTCCATTATATGAGCTATCGACACAGTTAGCTGCAAAAGGTGTAAAGGTTCATCATGTATTAGGTTTTCAAACTAAATCTGCTGTCTTTTTAGAAGAGGAATTTTCGAAGCTTGGTACAACGATCATTACAACAGATGATGGTTCATACGGCTATAAAGGTTTTGTCACTAGCGCAATTGCCGATTATAACCTAGAGTATGATGTCATGTATTCATGTGGTCCAACGCCAATGTTAAAGGCACTGGAAAAGCAATTCGGTAACAAACCATTATTCTTATCGCTTGAAGAAAGAATGGGATGTGGAATTGGTGCATGTTTTGCATGTGTTTGTCATACAGGAGACGACATTCATGGAACAAGTTATAAAAAAGTTTGTAGCGATGGTCCAGTATTTAAGGCCGGAGAGGTGGTTTTATAATCATGTTAGATGTACAATTACCAGGTTTGTCGCTTAAAAACCCGATTATGCCTGCATCCGGTTGTTTTGGATTTGGAAGAGAATATAGTAATCTTTATGATTTAAGTCAGTTAGGTTCAATCATGATAAAGGCAAGTACACAAGAGCCTCGATTCGGAAATCCTACACCCCGTGTCGCAGAGACTGAGGCAGGTATGCTAAATGCAATTGGTTTACAAAATCCAGGTGTAGATAAAGTTGTTGCAGAAGAGCTTGTTTGGTTAGAACAATTTGATGTTCCGATTATTGCAAATGTTGCCGGCTCACAAGTTGAAGACTATGTATATGTTGCTGAAAAAATAAGTCAGTCAAAAAATGTACATGCGCTTGAATTAAATATTTCTTGTCCTAATGTAAAAACAGGTGGGATCGCATTTGGCACGGTTCCTGAAATCGCTGCACAATTAACAAAGGCTGTCAAAGAAGTTTCTGCTGTTCCTGTATATGTTAAATTATCACCAAATGTTGCAAACATTGTAGAAATGGCTAAAGCAATTGAAAATGCTGGTGCAGATGGATTAACAATGATAAATACACTTATTGGGATGAGGCTCGATTTAAAAACAGGAAAACCAGTTATCGCAAATAAAACAGGCGGTCTTTCAGGTCCAGCGATAAAGCCTGTGGCAATTCGTATGATATACGAAGTGAGCCAAAATGTTTCGATACCTATTATTGGAATGGGCGGAGTTCAATCTGTAGATGATGTCATTGAATTTCTATATGCAGGTGCAAGTGCAGTAGCAGTAGGTACGGCAAACTTTGTTAATCCATTTATATGTCCGGAAATTATTCAACAATTGCCTGATAGATTAAGAGAGTTAGGCTTTGAACATGTAAATGAATGTGTTGGAAGGAGCTGGAAGTGATATGGATCGACCGATTATAATTGCTCTTGACTTCAAGGGGAAAACCGAAATAGATGACTTTTTAAATAAGTTTCATGATGAGAAGCTCTTTGTCAAAGTAGGAATGGAGCTCTTTTATCAGGAAGGGCCGGCAATTATTTCACACATTAAAGAACGTGGTCACAAAATCTTCCTTGATTTAAAGCTTCATGATATTCCAAATACAGTAAAACAAGCAATGACAGGGCTTGCTAAGCTCAATGTTGATATCGTAAATGTACATGCAGCAGGTGGCAAGAAAATGATGGAAGCTGCTATTGAAGGCTTAGAAGCAGGAACACCAGCTGGTCAATCACGGCCAGCATGTATTGCTGTTACACAGCTTACAAGCACATCACAAGCAATGCTTGAACAAGAGCTCTTAATTGATAAAACATTAAATAATGTTGTGCTTCATTATGCCCTGATGGCTAAAGAGAGCGGTTTAGAAGGTGTTGTCTGCTCTACTCACGAAGTAGAAGCCATCAGTGAAAGAATTGGCTCTTCTTTTGTAACAGTTACACCAGGAATTCGGATGAAGGACGATGCAGCAGATGACCAGACAAGAATCGCAACTCCAGAGCTCGCACGTACTCTTGGGTCAACGGCCATTGTTGTCGGAAGAAGTATTACGAAGAAGCAAAATCCATATGAAGCATATCTTCAAGTGAAAAAAGCGTGGGAGGGCACCAAGAAATGAGTCAATTAATCGCAAAACAATTACTAAAAATTAAGGCAGTCTATCTTCAACCGAACGAACCTTTTACATGGTCAAGTGGTTTGAAATCACCAATTTATTGTGATAATCGTTTAACATTGTCCTTCCCTGACATTCGTTCGCAAATTGCAGAAGGCTTAACACAGCTAATAAAGGAACATTATTCCGATGTAGAGGTGATTGCTGGAACTGCTACTGCTGGAATCCCACATGCTGCATGGGTGAGTGATAAATTAAATTTACCAATGTGTTATGTACGCAGTAAAGCAAAGGGCCATGGCAAAGGAAATCAAATTGAAGGACAAGTGAAAGAAGGACAAAAGGTTGTCGTTGTAGAAGATTTAATTTCTACAGGAGGAAGTGCTATCACAGCTGTTCGTGCGCTACGTGACGCTGGATGCCAAGTTCTAGGCATCGTATCCATCTTTACTTACGGCTTAACACTTGGTGAAGAAAAGCTATCTGAAGCAAATGTGGAAGCAAAATCTCTTTGCAATTATGACACTTTAATTGAAGTAGCAGCAAAAGAAGGATATGTTGATGATGAGGATATAAACAAGTTAAAAATGTGGCGAGAAAATCCTTCTTCAGAAGCATGGTTAAATAGTTAGTTATACTGTGGTTGGCTACATAGATTAGAAGCAATGTCTAATCTATGTAGCCAACCGCTTTTTTCATGGTAAGAAGGCGAAAAAAATGATAAAGAAGTGCTAAAAATTGCTTTTCTTCAATTTGTTCTTATAATTAAATCTTAACGAAAGCTTTTTTATATAGGCATGTCTTTTTGACACGCTCATCCAATAATTAGCAGTAAGCTTTCTACTTAATGAATGCTAAATTTAATAGGAGGATTAATTTATGAATTTAAATGATTGGTATGAAAAAGGCATAACATTTGAACAGTATAAAAATCAGATGACTGTAAATAAAGATGAGATGCTTTCAATTTATAACCGATTTCAGGTAAAGGAAGATGAGCTTGAACGTCTGAAAAATATTCAGGAAAAAAAACTTAATGTTATCGTTTTAACAGAGGATTGGTGTGGAGATGCCCTTGTTAATAACCCGATTTTATTAAAAATTGCCGAAGTCCTTAAAATGGATGTCCGCTTTTTGTTTAGAGATCAAAATCTCGAATTAATGGACCAGTATTTAACAAATGGAACTTCCCGCTCGATACCAATATTTATCTTTATTGACCAGCATGGGCAGGAGCAGGCAGTATGGGGACCGCGTGCAGCAAAAATTCAGCAACTTGTTGATCAAGAAAAAAGCAAGCTTCCAAATGTAGATTCACCAGAGTTTAAGGAAATGCAAAACGAAATGATTGCTAGACTGAAAAAATCCTATATTGAGGATGAATCAATTTGGAGAGAGATTGAAAAAAGCATAATAAACAGTTTACTTTCTATTTAAACATGAGAATATTGAATTTGCTAGAAGGTATGGATAGAGATATTATCTTACTATCCATACTTAAAGTGAGAAAACATGTTTACGAAATTCTTGTGATCATCATCATGAATAATCCAATTGAGAGAATGAAAAAACACAATTTGTATCCTATAGAAAACCATTTTTCAGGTACTTTAAGGATTTTAAGACCTTTGGCGACAATCGTTCCAAGTAGATAGAATATGTAGGCATGTTTTATTTTTCGTATCTCTTTCATAACCATTTGATTTGATTGATACATTAAAAGATGTGACATGCTCATACAAAAAAGGTAATAGGTGATCAATAATAGAAAAATATTCATGAAATGCATCCACAAGATAATCACACCTTTCATATTCGTTACAATATGTTTACTAGATATTATTAAGAAAATTCATAAATTATGGATGAAAGATTAAATGAAAATAGAAAACTACTCATAAAAAATTAATCCGATAGAAAAACTCGGGTTGACTTTTAGCCGAATTGTGTTAAAATTTTGAATCAATAGCATATTCTCTTTTACTTATGAAATAAAGCTAGAATAATAGTTTAAATAAATGAGTCATAGAGGCAAATCGATAATCGGTGATATGCTAAAAAACTGATGAAAATGATAAAGGTAAAAACGTATTATCGACAAATTTATATTGTCATAATCCAATTGTGTTGAGGATACATATTTATTTTTACCATTAATTCCGACTATTAATGTATGAATAAACGGTTTTTCAACACGATGCATATAGTAAGAAAGAGGTGATAATATTGCTAACTTATGAAAATTGGACAGAAGAAAGCGAAAGTTTTGAGGTTGATGAAAAGTATAAGGGTGCTTTAAACGTTTTGGATTGGGCGTATAACCATTATGGTGAAGAAGTGGTCTATGCTTGTAGTTTCGGTATTGAAGGAATTGTTTTAATTGATTTAATTTCTAAAGTTAAACCAGATGCAAAAATTGTATTTTTAGATACAGATGTTCATTTTAAGGAAACATATGAATTAATTGACAAAGTGAAAGAAAAATATCCTCAATTAAATATTGAATTGAAAAAGCCTAAGCTTACGTTAGAGGAGCAGGCTGAGCAATATGGTGATAAACTTTGGGAAACAAATCCAAATCAATGCTGTAATATTAGAAAAATTGTTCCGTTAAATGAAACATTACAAGGATCTGCAGCATGGATATCTGGGTTGAGACGTGAACAATCTGAAACGAGAAAACACGTGAATTTTATAAATAAAGATGAACGCTTCCATTCAGTAAAGATTTGCCCGCTTATTCATTGGACATGGAAGGATGTATGGAGATATGTTCATAAAAATGATTTAATCTATAATCCTTTACATGATAGAGGATATCCAAGCATCGGTTGTTTTCATTGCACTAAACCAGCTTATGATGAAAATGATTTACGATCAGGCAGATGGTCTGGGCAAATGAAAACAGAATGTGGCCTCCATCAATAGGAGGATTTAAAAGATGTTAGAGATAGTTGCAATTTTGATCAGCTTCTTTTTTGCCATGAATATTGGTGCAAGCGGTGCAGCTGCTTCAATGGGTGTTGCTTATGGGGCAGGGGCGATAACTCGTCCCCGAAATGCCCTTATTTTATGTGCAATAGGTGTAATATTAGGAGCAGTGATTGGTGGAGGAGAAGTGGTCAAAACGATAAGTGAAGGAATTATACCTTCCTCGCTTATCACGATAAAAATAGTTGTAATCATTCTCTTTTCAGCAACATTTTCACTTTTTCTAGCGAATTTATTGGGCATCCCGCTATCTACAAGTGAGGTAACGGTTGGTGCTGTAGTTGGTGTAGGGATAGCACACCAAGTATTATATGTGAATAACCTATTGTGGATTGTGATGTTTTGGATTCTTATCCCTATTGTTGCCTTTGGTATTGCATTTTTTGTGATTAAGCTGTTACATTCTTTTCATTTCACTAAAAAATATACATTTGAAGGAAAAGTTGTCACAATTATTTTAATTTTCGCAGGATTTTTTGAAGCATTCTCAGCTGGGATGAACAATGTAGCGAATGCTGTAGGGCCATTAGTTAGTGCAAATATACTGACAGTTTCAAAGGGAACAATTATTGGCGGGGCATTTGTCGCTTTAGGAGCTTTATTATTAGGACGTCGAGTCCTTGAGACAAATGGTAAGAAAATTACAAAATTCACAAAAATTGAAGGGATATTGATTTCCGGTACAGGTGCATCACTCGTCACGATCGCCTCAATTTTTGGAATTCCTGTACCATTAACACAAATCACTTCATCATCTATTCTTGGAATAGGGATAGCGAAAAATGGCTCAAAAATAACGTTTCAACAAAGAATCGTAAAAAATATGTTAATGGTTTGGTTAATTTCCCCATTAATTTCGTTAACGTTGTCCTATTTTTTTGTAAAATTATTTATTGACAATGATATTTATACAATAATTGTTCTTGCAAGTCTCTTCCTTGCTACACTAGGTGCGATTAGCTTGATGAAGGCAACAAAACAAGAAAAACGCACTGTTCATGAAGAGGGCGGCGGTATTTAAAATGAAATCTTGTATTGACGTTACAGTTTTTTGTGATAAATGTCGTGTTACCATTTTTAAATGAGTGATACTCTTAAATAAAGATTAAATTTTGTATTGGAGGATTTTATCATGAGCTTGCTTCCACACGGAGGAAAATTAATTCAAAAACTATCAATTGGAGCAGATGTTTCACATATCGAGAAAGAAATTGAATTAGATGGAATTGCGTTAAGTGACCTTGAGCTAATTGCCATCGGTGCGTACAGCCCAATTGAAGGCTTCTTGAATCAAGAGGATTATCAATCAGTTGTAGAAAATATGAAATTAAAAAATGGTTCAGTGTGGAGTATTCCGATCACTTTACCAGTTTCAGAGGAAAAAGCTTCAACATTAACAATTGGTGATGAGGCACGTCTTGTAGCAGATGGAGTTACATATGGTACGATTACCATAGCAGACATCTATACTCCAGATAAGCAAAAAGAAGCGATTAACGTATATCGGACAGATGAACTTGAGCATCCTGGAGTTAAAAAGATGTTTGAACGTGGTAATGTTTATGTTGGTGGAGAAATCACTTTAGTAAAACGTCCGGAAAAGAAATTTGCCGAATATTATATGGACCCAAAAGAAACGAGAGCAAAGTTTGCAGAGCTTAATTGGAAAACGATAGTTGGCTTCCAAACAAGAAACCCAGTTCATAGAGCACATGAGTATATTCAAAAGACTGCGTTGGAAACAGTTGACGGATTATTTTTAAATCCTTTAGTTGGTGAAACAAAGTCGGATGATATTCCAGCACATATTCGAATGGAAAGTTATGAAGTATTGCTAGAAAACTATTATCCTAAAGATAGAGTGCATCTTGCTGTTTTCCCAGCTGCTATGCGTTATGCAGGTCCACGTGAGGCAATTTTCCATGCGATGGTACGTAAAAACTATGGATGTACACATTTTATTGTTGGCCGTGACCATGCTGGAGTTGGCGATTATTATGGTACGTATGATGCACAGAAAATATTCTCGAATTTTACTGCTGATGAATTAGGAATTACTCCATTATTCTTTGAGCATAGCTTCTATTGCACAAAATGTGAGGCAATGGCTTCTTCAAAAACTTGTCCACATGGTAAAGAAGACAGAGTCATCTTATCTGGTACAAAGGTTCGCGCGATGTTACGTAATGGCGAATTACCACCAAGCACATTTAGCCGTAAAGAAGTTGTTGAAGTGCTAATTAAAGGAATGAAAGAGACTGTAAATTCATAAGGAGGTTATGCTTGATGGCTGCAAGTAATATTGTGTGGCATGATTCATCCGTCACAAAAGAAGAGAGAAGAAAGAGAAATAATTATCAAAGCTATGTGCTATGGTTTACAGGTTT
Source organism: Metabacillus niabensis (assembly GCF_902829255.1). Lineage (GTDB taxonomy): Bacteria > Bacillota > Bacilli > Bacillales > Bacillaceae > Metabacillus > Metabacillus niabensis. The sequence continues at coordinate 24,262 of NZ_CADEPK010000392.1, forward strand.
GTCTGGATCTGGGAAGTCAACATTAGCAAATGCATTAGCAAGATATTTGTTTGAAGCAAACATTCAAACATATGTACTTGATGGTGATAACATTAGACATGGTTTAAATCGTGATTTAGGATTTACTGATGAAGATCGAAAAGAAAATATTCGTCGTATTGGGGAAGTATCAAAGCTTTTTGTTGATAGTGGTCAAATTGTATTAACAGCATTTATTTCTCCATTTCGTGAGGATAGACAGCAGGTAAGGGAAATCCTTTCAGAAGATGAATTTTTTGAAGTGTATGTTAAATGTTCATTAGATGAGTGTGAAGTTCGTGATCCTAAAGGCTTGTATAAAAAAGCGAGAAATAACGAAATTAAGCATTTTACTGGTATTGACTCACCTTATGAAGAGCCGGAAAATCCAGCAATTATTGTTGATACTGAAAAGCAAACGGTTGAGGAATCTGTTAAACAAATTGTTGATTTCCTCCAAGCAAAAGGATTAATTCAAAACATATTCTAGAACTTGATTAAGCAATAAACGAAAGGGGGAGAGTAAGATAGCAAAGGTTTATTTAGTTGGAGCTGGTCCTGGAGATGAAGAGCTATTAACAATTAAAGCATTAAAATGTATTCAAAAAGCGGATGTCATTCTTTATGATCGCTTAATTAATAAAGAGATTTTAAAGCATGCAAAGCAAGGCTGCGATTTGATCTATTGTGGTAAGCTTCCTAATTATCATACGATGAAGCAGGAAACGATCAATCATTTCCTCGTTAAGTATGCAAAAAGTGGGAAAGTAGTGACTCGTCTAAAAGGTGGAGATCCTTTCGTGTTTGGCAGGGGCGGTGAAGAAGCTGAAGCCTTGGCTACTCATCAAATCCCCTTTGAAATTGTTCCAGGTATTACTTCAGGGATAGCAGCATCTGCATATGCTGGTATCCCTGTTACACATCGTGGTATAAGCGGGAGTGTCGCCTTTGTAACTGGTCATCGTAGAAATGATGCAGAAGAGGAAGTAAAATGGGAATCGTTAGCAAAAGGGATTGATACACTTGTTATCTACATGGGCATCGGTAATCTCCCATATATTAAAGATAAACTTATTAAGTACGGAAAAGCGCCAACAACACCAGTAGCAGTGATTCATTGGGGTACAACAGATGAACAAATAACGATCACGGATTCATTAGAAAATATTGAGGATCGAATAAAGCAATCAGCAATAAAAAACCCAAGTATTATTGTCGTTGGAGAAGTAGTATCAATTCGCGACCAACTAAACTGGTTTGAGAAAGACTTAAAACGACATTCTCAAGGTGAGGTTTTATCAATATGAAGCATGCGGTCTTGTATGTTTGCCACGGAAGTAGGGTTCCGAAGGCTCGCGAAGAAGCTGTAGATTTTATAAAAAAAGTACGTCCAAGAATAAATGCACCTATTCAAGAGGTGTGTTTTTTGGAATTAGCAGAACCTTCGATTAGTAGTGCGTTTGAATCGTGTGTTAGTCAAGGGGCAACACAAATAGCGGTAGTTCCATTGCTGTTATTAACTGCAGCACACGCAAAAAAGGACATACCTGAGGAAATTAATGAAGTTAGCTCTAAATATCCTCACATAAATGTAACATATGGAAGACCAATTGGTGTCGATGACCGACTCGCAATGATGTTAATGGATAAAATAAACGAAAAAGCAAAGGTTGATCATCATACAGTTGCGGTACTTGTCGGAAGAGGTAGCAGTGATCCTGATGTTGTCAGAGATTTAACAGAAATCTCAACGATATTACAAAAGGAATCACCTCTTAGGGAAGTAAAAACATGTTATTTAACTGCAGCTATGCCAAAATTTACTGAAACAATTGATGAGTTGTACAATTCTAATGAACAAAAGATTATCGTCATTCCTTATTTAATTTTTACAGGTTTATTAAAAAAAGAGATTGATGAGACGATTGAGAAATATCATTGGGGAAATCGACATATTGAAGTATGCTCTTACCTTGGACCACATCCAATCCTTCTAGACTTATTTTCAGAGCGTGTGCATGAAGCTTTATTAAATAAAAATGATTTATTTAGTTTTCACAATAGGATGCCTGCGCAATGATTCCTTTACATATCGATGTAAAAGGGAAAAAAGTGATTGTCGTTGGCGGTGGAAAAATTGCTTATAGACGGTTATGTTTATTTTTAGCTGAAGGTGCAAATATAACTGTCATAAGTCCAAATGTGATCTCAGAGATAGAGGAATTGTTTCATTTAGGAAAAATAACTTGGTTAGAAAAAAAGATCGAGTTAGAAGATCTGAAGAATGCATTTTTCATTATAGCTGCAACAAATGATGCGAGTATAAATGAATGGATTGCAGCAAATATAGAGGAAAACCAACTTATTAATATCGTTAGCAATGCGAAGCTAGGAAATGTAACTGTTCCGAAAACGGTGAAAAAAGGGAAGTTAATATTATCTGTTTCTACGAGCGGAGCTAGCCCTAAGCTTTCTAAGGAAATATCTGAAAAACTAATTGAACAATTTGAGGATGACTTTATTGAGGAATTAGACAAGTTATATGTAGAAAGAGAACTGAATAAAAAAGGGAACTCAAGGTAAGAAACGATGGTTTGCAATATATTGCAAGCCATCTTTTTTGTGAAAAAGAAAACCCTAGGCTAGGCCTAGGGTTCCAAAAAGCTTTCAGCGTGGTATTAAAAAAACTCTTCCGTGGTGCTAAAATATTTTTGGTTCCCCAACCAAAATATGAGCATACGGAGGAGTTTTAT
>NZ_CADEPK010000393.1 GCF_902829255.1 Metabacillus niabensis
ATAAAACTCCTCCGTATGCTCATATTTTGGTTGGGGAACCAAAAATATTTTAGCACCACGGAAGAGTTTTTTTAATACCACGCTGAAAGCTTTTTGGAACCCTAGGCCTAGCCTAGGGTTTTCTTTTACACAATAACTCAGGCTGTCGATAATTTCTCGACAGCCTGACATCATTTCACGAATTCACTTCATTTTCTTCATCAGCTAAACTTCCTCTTTAGTGCAGTAACAAAATAACGATACCTCTTAATGAAGTATCGCACCAAATAGTTGAATATCATTATTTTAATAATAATTACTTTTATTAGTTGAAATCTATTACTCTAAAATAAATCAGTGAGAAAAAACATCTTCATCAGGGTGTATATTTTCAAATGTATATCCTATTGATTGAAAACATTTAATACAAGCGAAATTATCTTCTTCAATTCCTGCATACCATTTTTTTATACAGCTCATTTCTGGCAATATCATTGTTTTATCTATCATTGACCTACCATATCCTTTATTGCGGAGAGACGGTTTAACACAAGAGCAATACTACCAATGAAATCGTCTTCTATTTCTACCATAACCACACCTACTGGTTGCTCATTTTCAAATGCGAGCCATAAGTAATAATTCTCATTCTTATGAATAAAGTTATACCATTCATTAAGTGGTAACATTCCCTCTAAACGTCGTTGAATCTCAATCCTTAAACCATAGTTGGACTGTCCATTGCCCTGTTGCGCTCTGGCCCTCATTAAAATTAGACATGATTAATGACAAGGTTGCTGGTGATAGCAGTGCAGCTCCAAGTCCTTGCACCCCCCTTGATGTTATTAACATAAGCTGTGATTCTGATATCCTCCTAAAAGCGACCCTAATCCGAAAAGTCCCATAGCGATAATAAACATGCGCCTTCTTCCCACAAGGTCGGATAGTCGACCTCCAATAAGCAAGAATCCACCGAAAGCTAGTGAATATGCACTGACAACCCATTGTAAATGGATCGCTGAAAAACCAAGTTCACTACAAGAGATGCCATTGCCACAAAAATAATTGTGTAATCAAGCTCCATAACTAGTTGTGAAATAGCCAGGATAAAAAGCGCCAATCCTTTGATTTTATTCATTTTCTATTCTCCTTCAAATTACAAACTAAAAAGTCCATTTTTGACTGAATAGTCTATTATTCTCGATAATAAATGAAGCGCTCAAAAACGCTTCATTTATTATCTAGTACTGTTAAAGTAACTGCAGTTATTTGTTCAAGGACTTTTGGGTCGTCCGTTAGTTTTGCTGCTTGCGTCAATGCATACCGAGCATGATATAAATATTGTGCCAGCGCACGCATGTCTTGATTTGGACTCAATTCACCTTGCTGCTGGCCGCGAACTAAAGCCTCGTAGAACGCTTGCTCTAAGCGGATTTTATCTTGTGCGAATAGCTCAGCAATCTCGGGATCATGAGGTATCTGATCAATTGCACTGTGCAGAATAAAACATTCCTTACGGCGTTGCTCATCTTTCAAAGTATCCACAATAACTGCGAAAATATCCGAAATGGCTTTTTTGACGGGAGTTACTTTCTCCAAATAAACAACAACAGCAGACGATTTTTCATTCACATAATGGTTAACCGCTTTAATAAAGAGCTCTCGCTTCGTACCATAGGTATCATAAAGACTTTGCCGAGCTATACCAAGTCCTTTAAGCAAAAGTGGTAGGGATGTTCCTTCGTATCCATAATGTCCGAATACTTCCATAGCCTTATGCAACACTAGTCTAGTATCAAATTCCTTGCTCCTTGCCAAACTGATATACCTCCTTTTTCCTATTTATACTACCTTTATTAGAACGTTCAGTCAAGAATAGGAAAAGTGCGAGCTAATCTTAATCAGCAAGAGATTATATTAATTGGAGAATTGAACAAAATGATCGATACTACCAATTGACTCAGCTGCAACTAATGGATTCCAAAAATCGCGATAGCGCGTAATTAACCCGTCTTTCGTTTCTACTACGCTTATATATGTCTGATTGTATGGATTTCCCGTTTCCCGATGCTTCCCGACTGACTTAAATTCTGCGATAACTAACTCTGGATTTACCGTCTGGTGGAATTCAAGGTCTGTAAACTGAACTTCAAAGTGCTTTGGAAAGTTTTGCATATAATCATATAGTTCGGCTTTGCCTTCTTTCTTATCTGGGTAACCTGTTGGTCCGTATGGAAATTCGAGTACACCGTTCTCTTCCCACAATTCAACCCATGCTTTAATGTCTCCTCCAGATAAATACTTCAGATGATTGCGAAATGTCTCCTGCGCTCTTTCACGTACTGCTTCTTGGTTTAATGTTTGGTTTTTCATTGTTTCTCCCTCCTTTTTTGACTAATCAGTCTAAAATAATCAAAAAATAAAGATACTGCTGTAAAAAGCTATTATAGCAGCTCCTCTTCTTGATGAAATTATCATATCACTTTCCAGACCATTCGGTCAATATAAATTTTAAAATTTTTTCTTCTTAAACTAACATGCTTCGTTAGCTACGGGAAGATGGCTTTAACAAACCCTGAGCAAGAAGCACAAAATGTGGCTAAACTCCTTTCACACTTCAGGGAAACTGGCGCACCAGTCTTTCATGTACAGCATATCACAGAAGGTAACACGGCTCACTTTTTCCATCCAAATACAGAAGGTGTCGAAATCCATGAGTCAGTACGTCCATTAGAGAAAGAGACAGTCATTGTAAAGCATATGCGGAATAGCTTTTTCAATACAGATCTACATAAAAAGCTACAAGAACAAGGGGTTAAAGAATTAATTGTTTGCGGTATGATGTCCCATATGTGTATTGATGCAACAGTTCGTTCTGCAGTTGAACATGGTTATGTATGCCAGGTGGTAGAAGATGCTTGTGCAACAACAACATTGCAAATTGAAGATAAAATCGTTCCTGCTGAGCATGTCCATTACGCATTTATGGTCGCATTAAATGGAGTCTATGCAACAGTGAAAACAACGGAGGCATTTTTAAAATAAAAGAATTTCAATTACCAACATAACGTCTTTCCTTTCACAAGAAAGATGTTTCAACAACTTAAAAAAGGGTGTTCTGAAAAATAACTACTGGACACCCTTTATTCATTATACTTAACTTTGTATTTCGATATCTTTATTCCCATCTGATAAAAGATCAAGCTGTCCTGTTTTTGGTCCATAGTAAGACCATGTACAGGTATATTTTTGTGTAGGAGCATATAAAAAGGATGCCTTCTTGTTATAGAAAATCGCCCTATTATTGAATTTCATTTATTTAGCTAAGGTACCTGTTTCTTCAATAAGCTTTTTAGGATACAAAAGTTCTATATATTTCACCTATAATCCCTTCCATCTGATGAACACCTAATTCTGCATTTGTCATGACGACTGCCCCTTTTTCTAAATACGGAAACGCCACCATCATACTTTGAAAACCTACTCCCCAACCGAGTGATTGAATTTCTATTTCTTTTTCAGAACCTGCTAGAAACACACCTAGTCCAACCCAACCTTTTCCTTTTTGCGGACTTATCATGTCTTTTATTGCACTTGAGGAAATACCAACTTTACTTTTTTCTTTTATTGCATCCATTAATTCAATGACTAATTTTGCTAGATCCAACGAGGTTGTCCAAAGTCCAGAAGCTGCTGGGTAAGGATATAAAGGATATTTCGCATCCACTAATTTACCATTTTTGTTATGACCACAAGAAAATTTTTCACTATCCATAACTGGTATTGACATCTCTAATGTGCTATTTCCCATTTTTAATGGTTCAAATATAAGTTCTTTCATCAATTGATAAAACGGTTTTCTAGTTACATCTTCTATTAGTTGTTGGATTATACAAAAACCAGCATCAGAATAGTCGAATTCACTCTCTGGTTCGTAACTCACTTCAATAGGAACTTTACAATAAGGGGTTTTCCCTTCCAATAATTCAACCAACGAAGGAATGCTTGTAATTGATTGAAGCTCACCAAAACTGTTTGCAGGGTCTTTTATTCCAGATTGATGACTAAGTAAATTTCGTAATGTTACTCTTTTATTTTTCGTTAAATCATTTTCAGGCACTTTCCACGAAACGAGTCTATTGTTTACATCCTCATCTAAATCAAGTAGTCCTTGGTTTGATAGTCTCATAACAAGCATTCCAGTTAAGAACTTACTAATTGAACAAGCACTAAAAATCGTATTTTCATTTACGCTCTTATCGCTTCCTACCTCAAGTAAGCCGAAATTTTCTGTACCACTGATTTGACCATGATTAATTAACGTAATACTTAAACCATGCACATTATAATGTTTCATACACTCTTGAATGTTGATGTTTTCCATACTCTCACTCCTATTTAGCTACCTCTGCTTCAATAGAATTATAACACGAACGTATTTTCTGTTGTATGTATTTGGAAAAAGTAATATAAACTAAAAATTTATATTTTGTACTGTACAAA
>NZ_CADEPK010000394.1 GCF_902829255.1 Metabacillus niabensis
GTACTAACTAATGTTAAAATAAATACAAATAGAATAGTCTTACCAATCCCTTGGAATCGAAAAGTGGAGATTGTCCTTGGGGAATAAATACTAGTAAAAAGTTGTTTAAATATATTCATGTTTTTTTCAACACATCCTTCTAAATATGTATAGGTATTAAGATCCTTTTTAGCTTCGACAAAGTTTTTCTAAAAATTTGTTATTCTGAGCATATGTTTTTATTTTATATCTCGATAATTGATAATACAAGAAAAGAACAAATAGTTGAGTTTTTGACTTGTATAAAATTTTTCTAATATTAATTATTCAAAATATCTTTACAAAAAAACAATAAATCGTTAATAATTGTAGAGGTTGTAGATGTTTGTCGATTATAGACGAAGTATATGAGGGGTTGGACATTTTGGAAATAGATATCCAGAAGATCGTGTTTGAATTTGTTGGCGGCCTTGGTATCCTTCTCTTTGGTATCAAATTTATGGGTGATGGTCTTCAAAAGACTGCTGGTGAAAAAATTAGGGATTTACTAGATAAATATATCTCTAATCCAATAATTGGAGTATTGACTGGAATTATTTTAACAATAATTTTACAATCAAGTGGTGGAACTACAGTTATAACAGTGGGGTTAGTAAGCGCTGGTTTTATGACACTTAGACAAGCCATCGGTGTTATTATGGGAGCGAATATAGGAACTGCACTTAAAGAGTTTTTAGTTGGTGTAGAAATAGCTGAATATTCCTTACCAATTATATTTATCGGTGCGTTATTACTTTTCTTCTATAAAAGAAAAAAGATACATAATTTTGGGCAAATTGTTTTTGGGTTCGGTACATTGTTTTTTGGGTTGGAACTAATGTATGACGGGTTAAGACCATTGATAAATTTGCAAGTATTTCAGGATTTGACAATTAGTATAAGTGACATTCCTATACTAGGAGTTTTTGTTGGGACACTTTTTACGGTTATTGTCCAAAGCTCGAGTGCAACAATTGGTATTTTACAAGACTTATATAAACAAGGTGTCATCGATCTTTATTCTGCTCTTCCAGTATTATTCGGGGACAATATCGGAACTACTATTACAGCAGTTTTAGCTTCTATTGGAACCTCGATTGCAGCGAGACGAACAGCATTAACCCATGTTATTTTTAACGTTATTGGGACGATCATTTTCATGATATTCCTTCCTTTATTTTCTATCGTTATGGAATATTTGCAAGGCATTTTCAATTTAAGACCAGAAATAACAATAGCTATTGCACATAGTACGTTTAATATTACAAATACTGTTATTTTGTTACCTTTTATCGGATCAATCGCGTGGTTAGTGACAAAGATTATTCCGGGTAAGGACAATATGAATGAGTATAAAACAAAATACATAAATCCTGTATTTGTGGAACAGTCGTCATCGATTGCCTTAGGTCAAGCGAAAGAAGAGGTTTTACGTGTCGGTAAGTTAGCAGCTATTGGCTTAGAGGAAGCAAGCCTTTATCAAAGGACGTATTTACAGAAGCACGCAGATACAGCTATTCAGATAGAAGATATTATAAATAATTTAGATAAAAAAATTACTGATTATTTAGTTTTAATTTCTAAGAGTAAAATGTCTCATACGGAATCTCAAGAACACAGTATGTTAATGGACACAATTAGAGACATTGAACGAGTTGGGGATCATTTTGAAATTGTTGTAGATTTGGTAAGTCAGCAATTGTCAAGTAAAGTGAAAATGACTGAATATGCTAAAGAAGATATTGAGAATATGTTTAATTTGACAATAAAAATTTTAAAAGATGTTATTACAGTGCTTGATGATAAGGACATAGCACTTGCAGCAAATGTTCAAAAGATAGGTGAGCAACTAGATAAAATGGAACGGAGCTTGCGGAAGAAACATATAAGTAGAATTAATCAAGGAATTTGCACTGGAACTGCAGGTATTATTTTTGTCGATATCATCAGTAACTTAGAACGCATCGGAGATCACTGTGTCAATATAGCTGAAAATATTTTAGGATATCGGAACTAATTTTTATATTATAGATAATAATTTTATTGAAGAAGGGTTATACCTTTCTTTTTTTTTCATTTTTCCTATGTTTCTTTATAAAGAAATAGGTGCTTGAATAGGTTAAATAGATTTTTACATTGATATTAATTGCCATAATGTTCTTGTTTTTTTGGCGAATTTTGTGGATATTTTTATCTATCATGATAGTAGATATAGAATATTATGCAT
>NZ_CADEPK010000395.1 GCF_902829255.1 Metabacillus niabensis
TTTAATGTATCAATATAAAAGTTTCGTAAATCTTCTCGTGTAACTAAAGGAATAGCCATTGCATAAATGCTCATTCCAGCCTTACCTGTGTATCTTAAATAAAAGAGGTAAAAATCGTCTGCAAATAATCTAGGAGCTTCCAAGTTAACATCAGCATCCGTATATCCAATTGGAATCGGATATTTTTCTTCTTTAAGCACCTTCTCAATCGTTTGAATAATTTGTTTACATAATGATAAGGCGTCACTGACGATCTTTTTGATATCTGGATCATCTGTATTCTTCAAATAATAAGTTAGGATAGGTCTTGATAACGTATTCCCAATATACGTTACCCAAAGCTTTCCTATTTCAGCAGATGTTAAATGTTTACCCATTAGAGAAAAACTCCTTAAATTATTTTCTCTTATTTTTACCTTTTAGTGACATTCTATTCTGGCCTTGAACATTAGATTTTATTTCTTTACCATTTCGTTTGCTTGTTCGTTTTTGACTATGGCACTCATCACATATTTGAAATTTAAAGCGACGAGGTAATGGATTATGACAAACGATACATGTTCGTTTTTTTACTTCTACTCCAGTTTTTAATTTTTCATGAATTTTATCACTTAGATCTTCCCGAATCCTTTCCCAATAATGCGCTTCTGTTCTTTTCTCAAGCTTATACAAAAATAATAAATGGAGGCCAACAGATTTATATGAAAGCTCAAGTTCTTCAAGTCCTGATTCCTTTATAATAGGGTCAGGTAGCTCAGTTCCCTCGACGATCGCCTCAAGCTTTTGCTTCCACTGCTCTCTCAACGTCGGTTCATTAGTTGAGAAAGGTAAGTGTAAAAAGTTGTATAGCTCATGAACGGATAATTTTGCCTCAATAATCGAATCCTCGATCATTTCGTATAATAACTTTTCTTCTGATAATGATGCCTTTTTTGTACCATATGGATTTTTGTATTTATCCCATAAGTAAAAAAACAGTCCTAGTTTTCGTGAATATTTTTGGAATCTTTCAAGAACAGATGTTGTAGGTGCTATGGCGAATCCTTGTAGCGGTTCATCTTCTTGTTGTAATAGTCTTGTCATCATTTTATGATGATTTGTGAATGCAACCTTCCCAATGTTATAAATTCCTTTTCTTCCGGCGCGACCAGCGATTTGTTTTACTTCCTGTGAGCTTAAAAATCTCCTTTTCGTACCGTCAAATTTATCATTTTCTAGAAAAACAATTCTGCGAATAGGGAGATTTAACCCCATTCCAATTGCATCTGTTGCAACGATTACCGTTGTCTCACCGTTAATAAACCGCTGCATCTGCTTTTTTCGTGTTTCTGGAGGCATACTCCCATATATCATACTTACTTGTTTACCATTTCGTTGTAAATCAGAAGCTGTTTCTAGTACTCGCTTCCGCGAAAAGCAGACTAATGCATCGCCTTTCCTTGTATGTCCTATCTTAAATGTAGCTGATTCAACCTCAAGTGGTGTTTCTCTTACATATTCATGTACTTCAATGTGAGAGTCTCCTAGTAGTTCTAAGATCATTTGCTTGGCATTAAAGCTACAAATAATATGAACTTCCTTTGCGTTGGCTTTTGTTATCGCTCGATACCATGAAAATCCTCTTGTCCTATCTGCAAGCATTTGGGCTTCATCGATGACAATAATATCGTAATAATCTTTTTCACGGAACATTTCAACTGTGCATGAAAGATGTGAAGCATTTTCAACCGTTTTTTCTTCTTCACCAGTTTTTAAGGAGCAAGGAATTCCGTCTTCATTTAACGATTCATATATTTCTAATGCTAATAATCGTAAAGGAGCTAAATAAATCCCACTATTGGCAGATTTCATTCGTTTAATCGCCTGATATGTTTTTCCGGTGTTCGTTTCCCCTACATGAAGAATGTATTGAATATTTCGACCTGCAGGTGGGGAATATTCTCGTCCAAATATATCCTCGATCATTTTTGCTTCTGCTTCTTTTTGGCGTTTAATTGCTTCTTGTTCCTCGAGTTCTTTTCTTTCTCTTTCCTTTTGATCTGCTTTTAGTATTTGTTTATGTGTTTCGATTTCAAATGGAATATCAATTAGTTTTATAAGATCCTGTACATATTCCTCTAATAAATCATCAAATAACTCTAGACTAACATCCACGAATAAAT
>NZ_CADEPK010000396.1 GCF_902829255.1 Metabacillus niabensis
ACATACTCACACTATAAAATGTTTATTGGTTCGCATAACTTAGGATGTTAGATTGGAGGATTGATAGAAAAAATAAACATAGTCAGAAAGTAATTTTTTTCTACAAAAATATAGCTTATTTTTATAGGAGAGGTGAAAAATGATTCGGAAAGTACTATCTATTAGTCTATCAATACTATTACTTATAACACCATTTGCAAATGTAGGCCATGCAATTCAGAATGAGGATATTCAAACTCAAGTGAAAACGAATCAAGAAATGCCATTCGTTTTTACTGAAGTGTACCCGAATGATAAGGCAAATCCTCATATTGAGGGTGCTGGAGATAACGATCTTTTTGAATTTATTGAAATCTATAATCAAACAGATGAACAAGTAGATTTTAACGAGCAATATAAAATACGATATGATTACATAACAAATCAAAAGGATTTAATTGTATCTGGAACAGATCAAGCAGTTAACAGTGAAATTGTCATACCCGCAAATAGCTCCGCCGTTTTATGGGTAGAACGTACAAGCAGTAAAATTACTGGAGCTGCAGCAAATCTAACAGAACAGGATTTTAGAAAATACCACAATATCCCAGAAAATGTACCTGTGTATATGCTAAAGGGTCAGGATGGACTTAACAATAGTGATCGCGGTTTTTATATTACATCCAAACATGACAACAATCAGATAATTAGTCATATACACTATACAGCAGAAGACGTTGGTGATGGGTTAAGCTACCATACAATGCTAGCGAATGATCATGCAACTGTTGGATCATTTTTGAAAAAAGCAAAACCTTCTGCTGGAGTTGTTTTATCTGAACAGCTACAACCAGCGATTAATGAAGAGCCAACAATTTCTCATCAGCCAATACAGGAAATAAAACAAGGTAACGATTTGCAAATCCAAGCAACAATTTCTGACAAAAACTTAGATCCCTTAACTGCTAAGCTGTCCTATAAACTAAATGATAATGAATTCAAAACAGTCGATTTAATAGAAGGAACTGATGGAATTTACACCTATACAATCCCTTCAACTGAATTACATGGAGAAACACTCCAATATTATTTTGAAGTCAGCGATAGCAAAGTGTTAAAAAAGTCAGAAACGTTTACCGTTAAGATAGTTCCATCCGAACAGCCTGAGCAGCCGGATAACCCAGAATTACCTGAAGTACCTCAAGAGCCTCAAGAACCCGAACAACCAGAGCAACCTCAAGAACCAGAGCAACCTGAACAACCAGAGCAAGATGAAAAATTCCCAATTATGATTACTGAGGTTTACCCGAATGATAAATCAAATAGCCATATTAATGGGGCAGGAGAAAATGATTTATTTGAATTTATAGAAATCTATAACGCAAGTGAAAATGATTTAGACTTTAATTCCACATATAACCTAAGATATAACTATGTTTCAAACACGAAACAATTAAAGGTCACTGCAGTGGATGATGCAACAAATGAGAACGTAATTATTCCAGCAAAAAGCTCAGCTGTCTTATGGATTGAACGCACGAGCACAGCTATTACAGGTGACGCTGCAAATCTTACTGAAGCTGATTTTAGAAAGTACCATAACATTCCTGAAAATATTCACGTTTTTATGGCAAGAGGTCAGGATGGACTTGCAAATAATGACCGCGGCTTCCTTATAACAGATAAGCTGAACGATACGATTATGAATGAAGTATTTTACACAAGTGACGATGTTGCTGATGGAAAAAGCCTTCAAACAAGGGTTCCTAAGACTGGTACTTTATTAGATGCACTGCATAAAAAGTCGTCTCCTACACCAGGTATCATATTAGATGAACAGCTTGTTCCAACGACAAACAAGGAACCTGTCATTACACATAGCCCAGTTTCAGTAATTGATCGTACAGAAAATTTAACAATTATGACAAGTGTAGATGATGCAGATCGTGATCCATTAACAGTAAACCTATTTTACCGCTTAAATTCATATAGTGAATTTACTGAAGTGCCAATGGAAATAGGAGAAAACGGACAATATTATTATACAGTTCCGAGTGAACAATTCGTTTCAAGTCCAATCGAATATTATATCGAAGCAAGCGATCAAGAATCATCGGTTACTTCAGAATATTTCCATGTAAAAATTGAAGGGTTTGAAGAAAAGGAAGAAACACCTAACATTTTAATTACAGAATTAGTACCTAATCCATCAGGTGATTATCGAAAAGGAAGCGGAAATCAATACGAATTTTTGGAGATATATAATAATTC
>NZ_CADEPK010000397.1 GCF_902829255.1 Metabacillus niabensis
GTAATATAGTTTATTCATATCGAGCAACCTTATACAATATGTATAAACAGGAGCATATTCATTCACAATTTGCCACAACTAATTTCATTTCACTCTCACTTGCTGCTCCAAAATATAGACGCAGGAGGGAACCTCATGAAGTGTAAAAGTTGTAATGGAACTAGATTTGAAAATTGTAAAAATTGTTCTGGGGAAGGGTTCGACTATGGAAATCATAAGTGTGATTCATGTTCTGGTGAGGGACTTATTTCTTGTTCCTCGTGTGAAGGGACAGGAAAAATTAGTTTTTTCAAATGGTTAAAAACTAGTTAAAGTTTGATAGTTTTAACTCAAACTAGTAAAAAATAAAGAAAAAAGAGAGTGGCTCAGGGAGCAAATGATTAGACCCCTCAAACACATTATATAAACAAACGATAAGGTTAGTTTCCTATATGTCAGTGTTTGTTGAAGAGGAGATCCCGTTGAGTCACCCTCTTTTTTGCAAGTTTAGTACAAGCTGTTGTTTTAAAAGACTATAAAGTGTAAAAAAACACCTAATTCCAAAACGATTAGTTTACATAATGATATTATAAAAAACTATAAATATTTTTCAAATCGCCCAATTCATCTAGGACAATTAACTAAAATTTCTCTCCTGGAATATATGTGAGTAGACTAACGTTTTAGGAGGAAAAAACATGCACTATCAATATTCAGGTAAACAAAGTCCAAGAACACTTGCATGGCATGAAACACTTGAGCTTCATGAGCTAGTAGCATTTTCATCAATTGGATTAATGAAGCTAAAAAAAGGCTTAAAAAAGATTGAATGTCCGACATTAAAGGCTATTTACCATCAAACAATTAAAGAATTAGAAGCAAACCTTAAGGAGTTATTACAATTTTACCCGCTTGCACCACGTGAAGATGAGGAAGAGAGAAATTTTGACAAAGCCTTTTATGCAGGTGATTTACTTGCGTTTTCAAAAACTGCAGTTCGAAATTATGCTGTTGCTATTACCGAAACTGCTACACCAGAATTAAGGGTCGTTCTAGCAAAACAATTGCAAATGGCAATCTTGAGCCATGCCCGTATATTTAATTACATGTACGAAAGAGGATTTTATCCATCTTATAACCTCCAGCAATTACTTAAAAACGACGTAAACTTGGCAAATAGAGCGATTTCAATGTAATGTTTAACAA
>NZ_CADEPK010000398.1 GCF_902829255.1 Metabacillus niabensis
CTCTCCCACGCATCCCGCAGGAGTCTCGCACTTACGCTCCAATCAACCTTAATAAAGTTTGCACAAAAAACCGACCTCTTCGTAAAGAGTCTTTTATTTATAGTTTTTTGCAATAAGCAATGTTCGGTTTTCATTAGAAATATTTTCGTTATGTCCCACCCTCTATTTTTTTAGGAATACCTTTAGTTGTTGTAGTTCGAAAATAAGCGTTAATCCGCTTTTGAAATTAACAAGATTTCTGCAATATTAATTAATATTTGTTCTTTGTACTATTAAAAAATAATTTTATGACGAAACACTTTTCATTCTTTGATGCATAACGAGACTTAGATAACAAAAAATACTGGCATTAATTATCTGTATAAACGGAAATACTTCCCCTTTACTACTAAGCACACTCTAGAAGAATGATAGTAAATAGTAACAACTCATAAAAATCGATAAATATTATAACCTTTTCATAATTATAATCCTTTCAATTTTAAACCTATTATGTTTATTCGTTTAAGTACATTCATTCACAATCTACTAAAATACTCTATGAAATAGATATAAGAAATCACCGATAAAACAATCATTTTCTTGCCTTAATTACAATAATAGATGGTCTTCTTTTCTCATCTTCTAATTTCGGCATTTTTTCTAAGCCAATTGGTATAGCTTGTGGTTCTATAATTTTTTCTAACACAAGTCCGCTATTGATAAGCGTATTAATTAAAGTCGAAATAGTTCTATGGTATTTAACTACACCTTCAATATACCAATGTTCCTCTCTCTTTCCTTCTTCTTGATAATTATCTAATCCCCAATGTAATCTATTCCCGTCCCCATCTATAATCCAATTATTCATTTCTTTTCGAGCTGTAACAATAGGATGTTCTGTTGAGAAAATAAACTCACCGTTTGTATTTAATAAGCTCACAATTTTTTCAATTAGTCTAGTGTAATCTTCTATATAATGAGCCATTAGAGAGCTTATGATAATATCAAATTTCTGATTTTTAACTTCTAAGTCTTCTATTGGTGTACAAATGTAATCTATTTTGTCGTGATTGTTTTCTTTTTTAGCAAGCTCAATCATATTCTTAGAAATGTCTACTGACGTAACCTTTAACGCACCATTATCTACACAGTACTTCGAAAACTGCCCATTACCACATCCTAAGTCCAATACAGTCTTCCCATTAAGGCTTGAGATAGTTGATTTAATTGCTGGCTGTTCAACAAAATCGTTATAGGTTACACCTGTTTTTCGCATAGAGATATAACTGTTGAAGAAAATATCATTATCATAAATATTTTGTTTCATTCGAATCTCCCCCGACTATTTAAAATAATTGTTGCTCTTCTTCAGCTAAGTAAAAAAACTAAGTGTTTTCCTGTAACAACGAACGTAACTTTTCTGCATAGAAAGGACGTTCATCTGGTTCGGTAAAATAACCTTTTGTTCGGTGAAGATTATCATTTTCATACCTAGGATAAACGTGAAGATGATAATGCCACAAATCCTAATTACCAGGAGGTTCATTATGTTGTCGAGTTGATATTTCCACGTCCATATGTTTTTCCTATTGCAAACGCTATCAATCGAGCAGCACGATGAATTTCAGCAGCCATTTCTATTGGAGGCTCAAATATGTTTTCAAAATGTTCATTTGGAACAACGAGTACATGCCCTTTGTTATTTGGCCATCATTTACTTGCGATAAAAGCAGTTACATGTTTATTCTGATAAATAATGTCCCTTTGCTTTGATCCTTTATTAGGTGTCTCTCATTATCTGAAACAACCTGAAAAAATGGACTTTCATATACTTCTGGTTTATAAACATAATTTCATCTATCCAAGACGTTTTTGCAATGTAAATACTCCGAATTATTTTTTCTCCTTTACTAATGAACCTGAAATTGCTGCAAAAATATCCCCAATTAAAGTCAATAGCTCAGCCATTATCGATCCCTCCGTTTAAACCATTTTTTTATTCTTACGGATTATCTAACATGTAAGTTTCAGCTTTCCTGAATTAATGGAAAACCGAAGATTCTTTCAAAAATTACAGAGCTATACCGCTTCTACACCTTTAAAAAGAACTAACTCTATTTACAAATACACATTTTAAAAACTTAAAGAGATTATTTATGCTTATCTAAAAGATTTTAATTATTAAGAAACGAATCGCAAAATGGTTTACAAAAACCTTGTTCTGACATACGTTCCAGTAATTCTTTTGTAGATATTTTATTCGGAATATTTATTTGGATAACTGAATTCAATAATTCATATTCATAATAG
>NZ_CADEPK010000399.1 GCF_902829255.1 Metabacillus niabensis
ATACACATGAAATTTTAGGAGTGGAGAATGTGAAGCAAAAGGTAATTGTTTATCGAAAAGTACCAAATGATATTATAGAAAATTTAACATCTCAGTTTGAGGTCGTTTATTTTGAACGTTTACATGATGGGAATTATCAAGAGTTTCTCAAGGAGCTTCAAACAGCTGATGGCTTATTAGGAGCAAGCATGAAAATGAATCAAGAATTATTAGAGATGGCACCAAATTTAAAAATCATTTCAAATATATCTGTAGGATATGACAATCTTGATATGAATGAGCTCCGCAGAAGAGGAATTAAAGCGACAAATACGCCAGGTGTATTAGTTGATACGACAGCTGATACGATTTTTGGGCTACTACTTGCAACAGCAAGACGAATTCCTGAGCTTGATCATTATGTGAAAAATGGGGAGTGGTCTGGGACAATTGGCGAGAGTTTATTTGGTGTTGATGTTCATCATAAAACTCTCGGAATTATCGGAATGGGCAGTATCGGTAGAGCGATTGCAAAGCGGGGCCATTTTGGCTTTGATATGAACATTTTGTATCATAATCGTTCACGCAAGGAAGAAATTGAAAATGAATTTTCTGCAGAGTATTGTGAGCTTGCCGACTTGTTAAAGAACTCTGATTATGTTTGCTTAATGACGCCGTACACACCAGAAACCGATAAAATGATTGGAGAGCGTGAATTACGCTTAATGAAACGCTCAGCGATTTTTATAAATGGTTCAAGAGGAAAAAACGTTGATGAACAAGCCCTTATAAAGGCACTTAAAGAGCAGTGGATTTTGGCAGCTGGTCTAGATGTTTACGAACAGGAGCCAATAGCGAAGGAGAACCATTTGCTAGCCTTACCGAACGTAGTTACCTTGCCACATATCGGTTCAGCAACAAAGGAAACGAGAGATAAGATGGCAAGATTAGCAGCTGATAATTTAATTGCTGGATTAACAGGAAATGTCCCACCAAATCTAATAAAGTAAAAGGTGGGGAATTTCCTGTCCCACTTTATTACAGGCTAGCTAGCCTCGTTCGATAGGTTGTTAAATCCTTTTCGATTTCGCTTAATTTTGCCTCAAGCTTATCAATCGAATGTCCTGTCGACTCTAGCTTTTCAATATCTCCTTGAATTTTAATATATTCCAATTTTAACTCTTCTATTTTTTGATTAAGCTCTTGTTTATCCATATTAGCAGCATCCTTTCAAAGTGATCAAACTAGTTTAAGTGTATCAAATTTTTCCTAGCAGTTCATGTAATCATATGGAGGAATCATTCATTCAGCAGTAAAAGGTAGTAAATGAACAAAAAAGTACATTTTCTTGTAAAAAAATGTAGAGAAAATGATGATACCTCTATATACTATTCGGTAGAGAACGAATTTTTTTGAATTTTTAATCATAGGGTAGGGGGAAATAATATGAGTCATATTGAAATCATTCAAGAAACAGGGGTAGCCGCGGTTATTCGCGGTGCGACAAAGGATAATATTATTCAAATTGCAAAGGCGTTAAGCGATGGTGGCGTAAAAGTATTAGAGATAACCGTCGAAACACCAGGTGCATGTGCAGCCATTGAAAAAGCATCACAAGAGTGTAATGACGTGCTTGTAGGAGCTGGAACTGTACTTGATGCTGAGACAGCAAGAACGGCGATTATGTCTGGTGCGAAATTTATTTTTTCACCGACAACTAATCGAAAAACGATCGAAATGGCCAAAAGATATGGGGTTGTTAGCATCCCAGGTGCATTAACACCGACAGAAATTTTAACCGCTTACGAAAGTGGCGCAGATATGATCAAAGTATTTCCTGCAAATGTTTTCGGGCCAAGCTATATAAAAGATATTCACGGTCCTCTTCCGCAAATTCCAATCATTTCAACTGGTGGAATTACGATAGATAATGCTGGGGATTACATAAAAGCAGGTGCAGTTGGGGTCGGTGTTGGAAGCTCATTAGTAAATACGAAAAAAGAGTTAACAGAGACATACTTACAGGAAATAACAGCAACTGCTGCTAGATTTATCGATGCCGTAAGAGAAGCAAGAGGATAGTATTTAAAGCTAATTACCCGTAGGGATATTATGTCCCTATGGGTTTTTTATGCTGGAATAGTTTTTTTATGAAAAAATGTTTGTTTTTGTTCATAATTGTTCTATAATTAAAAAATCAAATTGGTTTTTACGGGGGATTTTAGATGCTTTCAGTTGAGCGGCATGAAAAAATATTGGAACAATTA
>NZ_CADEPK010000400.1 GCF_902829255.1 Metabacillus niabensis
AAATATGCTAAATGAAGAGCAAAACATAAAAATAGAAAATGTAGATATACTTTTAACCCCTAAACAGAATTTAGAATTAGAGGTTGATGTTAAGATTCAAAATGCAGGGAAAAAGGACTTGAGTAAGCTTTTCTTTACGTTGTTTCACGAATTTGAAGTCAATCAAATAGAAATAGAAGGTAAAAATATAGATTTTCTTCAAGCTGGTGATACAGTTGAAGTTCTATTAAATGAAAAGCTTAAAGTAGGCCAACGAATTAGCTTGACGTTTAATTATGAGGGACTGCAAACTAACTTGTACTTTGGTAATCAACAAGCTATCTATTTACCAAATCATTTTGCATGGATTCCTAGTACGAATCTTGCACCAGCATTTGATATTGTTTCCAATCAAAAAGGCTTACATAGAATCTCACATAAATATATGGAAGAGACAAAATATCAATTAGAAATTAATTATAATAAAAAAATTTATACAAACTTAAAAAATCAAACAAAAAATAAATGGAGCGGAAGTAGTTCTTCTGGGATTACTGTTATTTCGGGAATGTTAAATGAAAAAAGAGATGACAATAAGACTTATATTTACCCAATCTCTTGGGAGGAGTCAATGCAAGAATTAAAGCGATTTGATACATACGTTAATACAGTATATAAGCAGGTAACTACTTTATTATCAATGGATAACATAGAAAAACCTAAGTATGTTTACTTTTTACCTACGCTAAATATAAGTGATACTCTAATCGGTGAAAGTGCCTCTATTGATGATCAATCCATTATTATAGGAACACCAGTTTATGCTGAACCTGACCGAAACTATTTTAAAGATTTCATTGATGACTTAACGTACGAAATAATTCCCGCATTTACAACAAAGGATTTACCTTATGATAAAAGTCAATATGAGTTCAATAGCTTATTTAATTGTGTTTATTCTCAAACATTAAATAAACAAATGGGCTTAAATGATGATACTGGGTTTGTAAATCATTTTATTAACTATAATTTAACAAAAAATGAAAAGGTAGACTCGGTATTAGATGGATTACGTAATTGGTTAAAAACAGATGAGGCAACTGATAGTCAGCACACTTTCTACAAGGAATGGTATAAGTTAGTTCGTGAAGGTAAAAGTTGGGATGATTTAAATAACTTGCTAAATACTTATAATAGATGAGGTGATTTTGTGGATCCAATTATACTTAGTAATATAGATAAAAGCATAAAAGGAAAGGAAATCCTTCAGAATGTGAATATTAAAATTAACGGTTCAGTTGGTTTGTTAGGACCCAACGGAGCTGGAAAAACAACTTTGATGAGAATTTTAACAACGCTTATTGAACCAAGTAGTGGGTCAATTCGTTCTGGCAAACTTGACTGGAAAAATAAAATGGAGGTCAGACCCCATATTGGTTACTTGCCTCAGCATTTCTCAATGTACAAAAATATGACAATACTTGATTGCCTTAATCATTTAGCTTTATTAAAGGGGATAGATAAACGAAATCGGAATGAGATGATCCAATCAACATTGAATGAGGTCAATTTATTAAATGTGAAATCAAAGAAGATAAAACAATTATCTGGGGGAATGCTAAGAAGGGTTGGAATAGCCCAAGCCCTGTTAGGAAATCCTCAGCTGCTGGTAGTAGACGAGCCTACAGTAGGTCTTGATATTGAAGAAAGAGTCCGATTTAGAAGATTGCTCAGAAAACTCGGTAAAAATAGGAATATTGTTATATCTACACATATTGTTGAGGATATAGAAACAACCTGTGACAAAGTATGTATATTGAAAAATGGAAAGGTTATCAAATTTGGAACGAAATCTGAGTTGTTGAGTTTAGTAAAAGGAAAAGTAGCAGAGAGAGTATATCCTATAGACCAGGTAGACTATGATTCTTTAAAAATTATTTCAACGAAGGAGAGTAGTGAGGAATATATTGTTCGGTATTTTATTACACAAGATGATGATAATTATGTCGTAGAACCGACATTAGAGGATGCATATTTGTATTTTACTCAAGAAGAGGATTATGTATGAACAAACTAAAGAAATTGGATATATTATTTGAAGTAAAGTCAATGGGGATATCATTCTTCGTTCCGGTACTTTCGGTCCTTTTTTTGATTTTCCTTAGTTACACAGAACTAGGTCCGGAGATAACAAGAAAGTTGTCCTTATTTATCGAATTTATCATTTGCCCACTTGCAGCATGGTGGTGCATATATTTGTTTATTGATTATTACGAGGAAAATATGGAGGAAGTATTGTTTACATACCCTGTCTCGTTTTTCTTTCATGGAGTACTTCGTTCTATAATATTTCTAATCTTATATATATTACTACTAATTCTAGGAATGATTCCTATTTCTTTAAGACATGAATTGGTACAATTCTCTACACAAGTCTTTCAGTATATCCCACAGTGCATCCTATATGGAGCGGTTGGTTTTTGCTTAACGGTAATGACAAGAACGATTGTATTTCCAATCCTATGTATCGTAGGATATGCTGCAGGAAAATACTTTACAGGTGGCTCAAACCTATTTCCAATCTATAATATTATGTTTTTCGATATAGAGAGCTCTCGGCATTTAATAGTTGAAAAGGCAATTACCAATATTGGATTAGCATTATTACTTTTTTTTATTGGCCATATCATATTAAGAAAAAGAACTTTAATTAACAAATAATAATTAAACTGGTTTTAATAGGAACAGACTTTAGTTTTTCCCTCATATTGAAACTAAAATTACTTATTGTTTAACCCTAGATATAGATTAAAAAGCCATAATTGTTGGTTAATAGAAAATAATAAATAATATATATTATATTGTAAAAAAATGACATTATATGTTAAAATTATCCTGTATCGATACATTATTTGGTAATATCTAAATAGTCTCTTGAAGATTATGATATAAAGACATAGTTTCCATGGAACTAAGGTAAGCAAAATAATTAATTCGGGGAGTAATTCATTGATATTCCTTGTCTATGATCCTGTTCTTTTATCTATATTAAATCCGAAACATTAAATATTATCAGTATATCGTGGGAGGAACGTTTAATGAAGATTTTCAAAAAGATTATTATGGGTGTAACAGTAGGTATATGCGCATTTAGTTTTACAGTAAATTCTGCACATGCAGCAAAAGATGACAATTCTGTTAACACTCCATATGGAAAGCTCACATCCAATGCTTGGAGATCGCCTTTAACTACAAGTGGTAATACTTATCAATTTAATTATCAGACATCTGCTATTTATTCTGGTAATAAGTCAGTCGATTGGATTAAGACTACTTGGGAAGCTTGTGCATCATTAAGAAATAGTGCATCAATGTCAATTGGAATTTCAGTTGATGGTGCATCTGCTAGTTCAAGTAGCTCATGGCAAAATGTTTGTAAAAGTGCTTACTGGCAAAATTCGAATGGGGCAAAAGGTGCTTACTCAAATAGAAGAAATGCAGTTATTAAACCTAGAATAGATTACAAAGGTTCATCAGTCTCAATTCAGAATGAAGCAAAAGTAAAAATCAAAGGCGATGCTAGATCTTGGTCGATAAATGCATCTGTTTAAGATTTATGTATTTGTTCGATATGTTAATTCACATTAGTTACTTCAATTGTTAAGTGTTTTAAAAAAAATACTTAGTTTAAATTAAACGTATAAATATAGTAAATAGAATAGTTGTTAAATTGTTTTTAAGGAGTTTAGATTGTAAGGAATTGTTAAATGAGCAGAGGGTTCTGTACATGTAACAAGTACAACCTAACTCCTTATTTTTTGGAGATGATGGCATGAAAAGGTTTTTATTTTTATTGATAGGTTTAATCTTATTAATATATGGCTGTGACCAAGATGCAGAAATTAATAATGAAAACCTAGGTTGTTCTGGTGAAAACTGTAAACTTGTTTATGATGGGTCTCAGTACCATACATACGATATAAAAATAAAGTCACTCACAGGGAAAATTGATTCAACAGATAATGAGTTTCAATATAGACTTCCTGGGAATGATTTATATGTAACTAGTGGAAATTCAATTGAAAATAACTTTAAAATTATGAAAAATGAGAATGAACGGTTACATACTGTTTATGAACATAAAAATAATAAGGAGGCAATTTTTCCAATTGCAGTAATAGATGATAACTATATCTTTGCCGTAATGGAATATACTTCTGAAGAGCAGACATTTAAAGGTTTTTTTCAGTTAAATGAAAAGGATGAACTTGAACAAATTAAGACTGAGAGTAACGAAAAAACTGAAAAAATCTTTGGGGTTGGAATTTCTTCAAATAATAATATTTTTCTTCTATTACATGATGAAGACAGACAAGATTTATATAAAACAAATCTTTCTCTTTCAAAATTCGAGTTAGTTGCCAAGGATGTTTCTCAGAATCTTAGTACATTTTCTGGAGATGTTTGTTACTTAAAAACTCATAAGATTTTCTGTGGAAATAAGGTTCTTAAAGAATTGGAGGAAGGATCTGTATTTGCATGGGTTCTTGACGAATATATATTAGAAGTTAATGATATGGGATCGTATGAAGTAAGAGATGTCAATGATCAGAAACTTCTCCATTCTGGTACGGAATTTATAGGCTTTGATATAAGTCCGTCTGAAGTAATTATTTACAGTGATAGCAAAATGTTAGTACTGGGGGACTAAAATTGACTGTACTACTTGAATTAGAGAATATACATAAAAGTTATAAACAAAGGGTACTTTGTGGACTTAATTACAAGTTTAATAATAATGGATTGTATGCGATATATGGTATAAGTGGTAGTGGGAAATCAACTTTGTTAAACATAATGGCAGGTTTTGAATTACCTGATAGCGGAAAGCTTCACTGCAGATTTGGTAAATTAGAATATGTAATGCAAGAACATATGCTTCTTACTAATGTTTCTGTAAGAGAGAATTTATATATCAAGTTGAATCTAACAAGTTACAGTACAAATGAATATGATGATATTATTAAGAAAATATGTATAAGTTTAAGTATAGATAATCTTATTGATGAGAAAGTTTCGGTTCTTTCAGGTGGTGAGAAACAGAGGGTATCATTAGCAAGGGCCCTGTTAAATGTACCAGAAGTAATACTTTTAGATGAGCCTACGGCAAGTATTGATCAGGGAATAAAAGAAGATCTTCTAAAGATACTGGAAAATATTTCTAAAGATAAATTAATAATAATTACAACACATGACCCTTTAGTAAAGGACTATGCTGATACTATGCTATCCTTAGAAGGGGGAAGATTAAGTGAATAAGAATTTTGTTGTAAAAGTGCTAAGAAAAAAGACACACCATTTCCTTACCATATCTGTAGTCATTTTGGTGATTTCTCTTAGCATGTTAAATTACATGGTTTCTTACATATCGAACCAATACTACACGATAAATAGAGATTTTTTGACTAATAATAATGTAAAAGTAATTCATGTAAATGGAAAAGAAGAAGGTGATTCTACAAGTACAGTTCAACTAAATGATAAGGATATTATTAATCAACTTATAAAAGAAAATGGCTTATTAGAAAGAGCCAAAGCCTATCCTATTTTTATTTTACCAACTGTATTTAATTCTTCTATGGAATCAGGGTATTCTTTAATAGGATTAAACAAGGAACTTGCGTTTCTAATTAGTGAAGGCTGCACATTGAAGGATAATAGTATCTGTGTCGGAGATACTAATGATGAAAGTATAAAACTTAATGTACCTATAATAGAAGAAAAGGATGGAGGTTTTTCCTCAAGTAAAACAGTTAATATAGATATATTAGCAGAGAAAGGTGCCAAAAAAGAAAATGCAATATTAATTCACTCAATTCCGAATAACAATCAGGCATATGTAAATGAGGATCAGGCTCTAAAGCTAACCGAAATTATGTATCAGAATTCCCAAAATAGCTTGGAATACATAAAAGAAACCCAACTTGATAAAGTGATAGTTTATGTAAAGGATATTAAGGATGTAGATAAAGTTGGTGAACTTTTAAAAGAGCATAAATATTATACCAGCTATACATTTAACAGCTTTGAAAATTTTTCTGCGAATATTAATACCTCACAATATATTTTAATTATTCTGAGTGTTTTTTTAGTAATTACCTCAATTATTACTGCAGTACTATTAATGGTAAATTTTCTTAGAATTCAAAGAAAGGAAATTGCTATTCTTAAATTAAATGGTTATAAAAGTAAATCTATTGAAAGCATTTATACAAGATTGTTCTTAATTATGTTCCGAAACATTTTTATT
>NZ_CADEPK010000401.1 GCF_902829255.1 Metabacillus niabensis
GTTTACTATAATTCATACCGATATCAATGGGGATTAAAAAAGATGGCCCCGGAACAGTACCGAGGCCATCTACTAAGTGCATAAAGGACTTTTTATTAACTGTCTATTTTTAAGGGTACAGTTCAAATCACTGCTTGAATGTTTTTTCTTATGATAATTTCGAACGTAAATACGCATCGATAAACGGATCCAATTCTCCATCCATGACCGCATGCACATTCCCAATTTCTGTGTTCGTACGATGGTCTTTTACCATTGAATAGGGATGGAAAACGTATGAACGGATTTGGCTTCCCCAACCGATTTCCTTTTGCTCACCACGAATTTCTGCAAGCTCTGCTTCTTGCTCTTCTATTCTTTTTTGATAAAGCTTCGCCTTCAACATTTTCATCGCTTGCTCACGGTTTTTAATTTGAGAACGCTCCGTTTGACATGTTACAACGATGTTTGTTGGAAGATGGGTAATCCGAACAGCTGAGTCAGTTGTGTTAATATGCTGTCCACCGGCACCACTTGCACGATACGTATCAATTTTTAAATCTTCGGTACGGATTTCAATATCGATTTCTTCATTAAATTCTGGCATTACTTCACAGGAAACGAATGATGTGTGACGTCTGCCAGAAGAATCGAACGGAGAAATCCGGACTAGACGATGAACACCTTTTTCAGCTTTCAAATAACCATACGCATTATGTCCTTTAATTAGAAGGGTTACGCTTTTAATCCCCGCTTCATCACCAGGTAAATAGTCAAGCGTTTCAACCTTAAAGCCCTTTTTCTCAGCCCAACGAGTGTACATACGAAGTAGCATTGAGCCCCAGTCTTGTGACTCAGTCCCACCAGCACCTGGGTGAAGCTCTAAGATGGCGTTATTTTTATCATGCTGCTCACTTAAAAGAAGCTGTAATTCAAAATCATTTAATTTACTTACAATTTCTTTAATTTCAGAAGAAAGCTCAGCTTGTAAATCAGCATCTTCTTCTTCCTTTACAAGTTCATACGTTAATTGGAGGTTTTCATATGATTCATTTAGTTCATGAAACTGGTCAACCATTTCCTTTAACGCATTTGTTTCATTGATAATAGCTTGAGCTGCATTTTGATTATCCCAAAAATCAGGTGCAGTCATTTGCCCTTCAAGCTGCTGAATACGCGCTTCCTTTATATCGAGGTCAAAGAGACCCCCTAAAGTCCGCTAAACGTTTAGCTGTTTTTTCAAGCTCTTGACGAATTTCTACTAATTCCATTCCAGTCACCTCTATATGATTTTAGAAAATATTTTTCGAAACAAGAGAGAGGTGGCTGTCACCTCTCTCAGATTGTTGCATCTATTTTTCCCCTTTTATATGGTTATGACTCTTTTATCATATGTTTTTGTATCTTTATTGTCTTTTACTAAGTTCGTGTTTTGGTTGATTTCCTTTACAGTACTCGCTTTTCGCGGGGGTGGGTGGTGAGCCTCCTTGGTAAACCTGCTCACGTCTCACCTATCCCACGCATCCCGCAGGAGTCTTATACTTCAGATCCAATCAACCATTAACTTAGTTTTTAGTTCGAACTCAACAAACCTTGAGAAGTGCCGATAATTTTCAAAGA
Organism: Metabacillus niabensis; assembly: GCF_902829255.1. Lineage (GTDB taxonomy): Bacteria > Bacillota > Bacilli > Bacillales > Bacillaceae > Metabacillus > Metabacillus niabensis. Next base: position 1,600 of record NZ_CADEPK010000401.1, read on the forward strand.
ATTATTATTGTCCACAGCAATTTTTATATTTTTTGCCGCTTCCGCAAATACACGGATCATTTCGGCCAATTTCTACTACTTTACGAGCTGGCTTTTTCTTTACTGGCTCGTCGCCTTCTTTCGCATGAACCGCTGTTTGACCTTTTGCTACTTCTTGACGTTCAAGGTTGTTGCGGATTTGTGCTTTCATAATAAATTTCGCAACCTCTTCCTCAATGGCTACAATCATGTTTTCGAACATCGCGAAGCCTTCCATTTGGTATTCGCGAAGTGGGTCATTTTGTCCGTAAGCACGAAGGTGAATACCTTGACGAAGCTGATCCATCGCATCGATATGATCCATCCATTTTGAATCAACAGCACGAAGAAGAATAACCTTTTCAAACTCGCGCATTTGCTCTTCACCGAAGTCTTCTTCCTTCGCATTATAACGCTCAATCGCTTTTTCCTTAATCATTTGTGCGATTTCTTCAGGTTCCTTACCACGAAGATCGTTGATTTCAAGCTCACCCTCTTGAAGGATGTTTGCATTCATATAATCGACAATGCCTTCTAAATTCCAAGCATCCTCGTCCTCATCCCTCGGCATATATGAATCAACAACACGCTCAATTGTAGAAACAAGCATTTTTTCAACAATTTCCCGCAGGTTATCAGAATCTAATACTTCAAAGCGTTGCTTGTAAATAACTTCACGTTGCTGGCGTAACACATCGTCATATTGAAGCAGTTGTTTCCGTGCATCAAAGTTATTTCCTTCAACACGTTTTTGTGCTGATTCTACGGCACGAGTGACAATCTTACTTTGGATTGGTTGTGAATCATCCATACCAAGTCGATCCATCATATTCATCATATTTTCCGATCCAAAGCGACGCATTAATTCATCCTCCATTGAGAGGTAGAATTGCGTAATACCTGGATCCCCTTGACGTCCAGAACGTCCTCGTAGCTGGTTATCGATACGACGTGATTCATGTCGTTCTGTACCAATTACCGCAAGACCACCCTTTTCAATAACACCTTCGCCAAGCTTGATGTCAGTACCACGACCTGCCATGTTCGTTGCAATCGTCACCGCACCTAATTGCCCAGCATTTTCAATAATCTCCGCTTCCTTCTCATGGTTTTTCGCATTCAACACATGATGTGGAACACCTTTTTTCTTTAGAAGCTGGGAAATTAATTCAGATGTTTCAACCGCTACTGTCCCAACTAGAACCGGTTGACCAAGGTCATGGCGTTGTTTGACATCCTCAACAACAGCACGGAATTTCCCTTCCATTGAACGGTAGACTAAATCAGCTCTATCCTCACGGGCAATTGGTCGATTTGTTGGAATCGCAATAACTTGCATGTTGTAAATATTGCGGAATTCCTCTTCCTCTGTTTTTGCTGTACCAGTCATACCAGCGAGCTTTTTATACATCCGGAAGTAGTTTTGGAAGGTAATCGTTGCAAGTGTCATGCTTTCATTTTGAATTTCTAAGCCTTCTTTTGCTTCGATTGCCTGGTGAAGACCGTCGCTGTAACGACGTCCTTTCATTAGACGTCCTGTAAACGAGTCAACGATGACAACCTGTTCGTCCTCAACGACATAATCAACATCTTTTTGCATGACAAAATGCGCCTTTAACGCTTGGTTAATGTGATGGTTAAGTGCAACTTGCGTAATGTCATATAAATTATCGATACCAAAAGCACGTTCAGCCTTCGTAATTCCTTCCTCAGTTAACTGAACAGCCTTTGTTTTCACATCATACGTAAAGTCTTCATCTTGTTTTAATTGACGTACAAAGCCATTTGCTTGTAGATAAAGCTTGGTCGATTTTGCAGCTTGTCCCGAGATAATTAACGGTGTTCTCGCTTCATCAATAAGAATGGAGTCAACCTCATCGATAACGGCAAAATTTAATGGGCGTTGAACCATTTGTTCACGATAAAGAACCATGTTATCACGTAAATAGTCAAAGCCTAATTCATTATTTGTGGAATACGTAATATCCGCAGCATAGGCTTCACGCTTTTCATCCTTTGTAAGGGAGTTCAAGTTCAAGCCTACCTTTAAGCCAAGAAACTCATAAAGCTGACCCATTTCATTTGCGTCACGACTTGCTAAGTATTCGTTGACCGTTACAACATGCACACCTTCACCTGAAAGTGCATTTAAATAAACAGGCATAGTTGAAGTTAATGTTTTCCCTTCACCTGTTTTCATCTCTGAGATATTTCCCTCGTGTAGTGAAATACCCCCCATTAATTGCACCTTGTAAGGATACAATCCTAATACACGCTTTGCTGCCTCACGAACAACAGCAAAAGCTTCTATTAAAAGGTCATCAAGTGTCTCACCCTTGGCAAGCCGACCTTTGAACTCTTCTGTTTTTGCTTTAAGCTCATTATCAGATAAACTGCTCATCTTGCCACTCAAGGCATCAATCTGATTCGCCATTTTCTCATAACGATTTAACGCACGTTTGTTTAAATCAAACACCTTGTTTAAAATTCCAAGCATTCAAAACGCTCCTCTGTATTTAGAGTGAAATCATTCAAATAGTTCATATTATAAACCATCCTTTATTTTAGCACTATTTGGGATATGGTACAACAGGGACGTATGTGGAGAGGCATATGTGTGGGGACAGTCCCCGTTTCAACATCATTTCCAACAGAGATTTCATATAACTCAATGAACACAAGAAATTGAACATTTTGGGGACTGTCCCCGTTTTACTCAAAATTAACGTTTTTTTGCTTTTAGATGTTGTTTTGGGGACTGTCCCCCAAAAAGGTTTCTACTTCTTCAAGTGTTGGTATTCCTGTTTGTGCGCCGAGTTTTGTGACGGAGAGGGCTGCTGCTGCATTGGCGAAATTGCATGCTTCTTGGAGTGTTTTGCCTTTGCTTAGTGATACGGCTAAGGCTCCATTAAACGTGTCTCCGGCACCGGTTGTGTCTATGGCATTTACTTTGTAGGACGGGATTGTTGTTTCTTTTTGATGTTGATAGATTGTAACTCCATTTGCTCCTTTGGTGACGATGCATTTTTCTTTCATGTCATATAATTCATCCTCATCTATACTAGAGAGCAGCATCGTTTGTTCATGCTCATTTGGTGTTAAGTAGTCTACTTGTAATAGCAGATCTCTTGGTAGTTTTTGAATTGGCGCTGGGTTTAGGATAACAGGTACTTTATGTTTCTTTGCTAGACGGACAGCTTCAATTACTGCTTTCACTTGGATTTCTAGTTGTAAGAGAATGAGGTCACTTTTAGCGATTACTTGTTCATAATCTGTGATTAATGCTGGAGTGACTTCATTGTTTGCTCCAGATACGACAATGATGCTGTTGTCTCCTTCTGATAAGGTTATCGCAGCTATTCCAGTTGATATTCCCTCCACCGTTTTAATATATTCAGTGTTTATGCCTTGTTTTTGTAAATGCTCCTTTAGCATGCTTCCAAACCCATCATTCCCAACAGAGCCAATAAGAGTAACGTCTGCACCTAATCTTGCAGCTGCTACCGCCTGATTTGCTCCCTTACCACCAGGGATCGTATGGAAGCTTTCCCCGAGGACGGTTTCTCCTACTTTTGGAATGATTGATGTTCTTGTAACTAAATCCATATTGATGCTGCCGATTACGGTGATTTTTGGTTGTATCATTTCCTTCTCCTTATGAAAAACAGCGCCCTTTAAGGAGGCGCTGTCGATTTATCTATTTTAAACTTGTGGCTCAATTAAGCCATATTTTCCATCTTTTCGTTTATATACAACATTCGTTTTATTCGTTTTCGCATCTGTAAAGACGAAGAAGTTGTGACCAAGCATGTCCATTTGAAGAATTGCTTCCTCGCTGTCCATTGGCTTTAGGTTAAAGCGCTTAGTACGAACAAGCTCTTGTGTGTCCTCTTCCTCTGTAGCATTATCCTCCGGGAGTACGTTATTAAACACAAATTTCGGATCTCCTTGCTCACGCAATTTGCGGTTTACTTTTGTTTTATGTTTACGAATTTGACGTTCTAATTTATTTACAACTAAATCAATTGCCGCGTACATATCTTGGTTATGCTCCTCTGCACGTAGCACTAAATCAGTCATCGGGATTGTAACCTCGATTTTAGAATCCTGATCATTATAGTACTTCAGGTTAATATTGACCTTTGCATCAACTGATTCATCGAAGTACCGTTCAAGCTTACCAATTTTCTTTTCTGCATATTCTCTTAAAGCTGGAGTTAATTCAATGTTTTCCCCTCTGACGTTAAATTTCATGTAGAACTCCTCCTTTTTGATAAAGCTATGTATACAATATTCTATGTTACCCTGCCAAACTCCTGCTTATTATCGAAAAAGATGTGAAAAAATTGTGATAATTTGTAGAAAAAGCGATTGGAATTTATTGTGTGGTGGGGTGTAGTAGTATATGCGGAAGGTGTTCTAGATATGTAAGGGTTTTCAAATAACTTGATTTACTGCAAAAAATTCGCACAAATAAAAAAGCAACCATAATAACTATGGTTACTCAGATTGAAGACAAAAGGCATTTGGGAAAGCTTTCTTTCCCAAATGCCTTTTTAATTTTTGATTTTCTTCTTAGAATCTATCTTAAAAATAAGTGTAAATTGCCTATTATTCATATTTTTTATGCC
>NZ_CADEPK010000402.1 GCF_902829255.1 Metabacillus niabensis
CTTCATTTCCTCGGCTTTTTATGTCACTAAGCTACTGAATCTTTTGTATAATTGGCTGCTGCTTAGTAGGATTCTGTTCTATGAATAGATTGTTATAAAACAAATATGGGAGATGCGATTATCTCTAGTAAACCATCTCACTTAAAGGGGAAAATTCAACATATCTATAAAAAAAGCTTGGATTGAAAATTTCAACCCAAGCTTTTCTTCTTTATTTAAATCTAGTTCCACTTTTAAAGCTAGAAGTAGATTTCCTCAGACTCACCATTTAACGCTTTTGGATTTCCTCCATTAATAGCTTGTTCACCATAGGAGGGTTTGCTTGTCCTTTTGTTGCCTTCATAATTTGACCTACAAGGAAACCGATCGCTTTTTGCTTTCCGTTTTTAAAGTCTTCAACAGACTGTGGATTCGCATCTAATGCTTCTGTTACAAACTTACGTAACGTTTCATCGTCGGAAATTTGGACAAGTCCTTTTTCCTTAACGATTTTTTCTGCGTCTCCACCGTTTTCAACAAGCTCTTTAAATACTTGTTTCGCAATTTTTGAAGAGATCGTTCCATTTTCAATCAATTTAATCATGCCAGCTAAGCCTTCAGGAGTTAATGCAACATCACCTAGCTCTTTACCTTCAGCATTTAAATAGCCTGATAGCTCACCCATAATCCAGTTTGATGCTTGCTTTGCTTCAGCACCAGAACTAAGTGTTTGTTCAAAGAAGTCAGACATTTCCTTTGTCATCGTAAGAACTTGAGCATCATACTCTGGTAAGCCTAATTCTTCAACATAACGTTTTCTGCGCTGATCTGGAAGCTCAGGAATCTCTGCACGAATTCTAGCCTTCCACTCGTCATCAATATACAGTTCAACAAGGTCTGGCTCAGGGAAATAGCGATAATCATCAGAGCCTTCCTTCACACGCATAAGAATCGTCTTTTTCGTCGCTTCATCATAACGGCGTGTCTCTTGATCAATCGTTCCACCAGAACGAAGGATTTTCTCCTGACGCTTTTGCTCGTATTCTAATCCCTTTTGGACAAAGGCAAAGGAGTTTAGATTTTTCAATTCTGTTTTTGTTCCGAATTCCTTTTGTCCAACTGGGCGTAGTGAAATATTCGCATCACAACGAAGAGATCCCTCTTCCATCTTACAATCAGATACTTCGGTGTATTGAATAATTGCTTTTAATTTCTCCAAGTAAGCATATGCCTCTTCAGGTGTACGAATATCTGGCTCAGATACGATTTCAATTAATGGTGTCCCTTGACGGTTTAAATCGACTAGTGAATAGCCATCATTCGTATGGATAAGCTTTCCTGCATCCTCTTCCATATGAATCCGAGTAATGCCGATCCGCTTCTTCTCACCATTTACTTCAATATCAATCCAGCCGTTTTCTCCAATCGGTTTATCAAACTGAGAAATTTGATATGCCTTTGGATTATCTGGGTAAAAATAGTTTTTACGGTCAAATTTTGTTTCAGTAGCCACTTCACAGTTTAATGCCATACATGCCTTCATCGCAAAATCGACGACCTTTTTGTTTAGCACTGGAAGCACACCAGGATAGCCTAGCTCTACTACCGTTGTATTTGTATTTGGCTCAGCACCGAAATGGTTTGGTGCACTTGAGAAGATCTTCGAGTCTGTTTTAAGCTCTACGTGGACTTCAAGTCCTATGACTGTTTCATATTCCATTGTTTTTCTCACCCCTTACAGTTCAGGTTTTGCTTTATGATGGTCTGTTGCTTGCTCAAATGCATGTGCAACGCGGTAAATCGTGCTTTCGTCAAAATGCTTTCCGATAATTTGCAATCCTAATGGCAGCCCGTTTGATTGGCCACATGGGACAGATATTCCTGGGACACCTGCAAGGTTTACTGGGATTGTCAAAATATCATTTGCATACATTGTTAATGGGTCTTTGATATTTTCCCCAATTTTAAAGGCTGGCGTTGGTGTTGTTGGTCCGATAATGACATCATAGTTTTCAAAAACATCTTCAAAGTCTTTTTTAATTAATGTACGAACCTTTTGTGCCTTCTTATAGTAAGCATCATAATAGCCAGAGCTTAACGCAAATGTTCCGAGCATAATCCGGCGCTTTACTTCATTACCAAAACCCTCTGCACGGCTTTGCATATATAAATCTAGTAAGTTTTCTGCATTATCTGTTCGATAGCCATAACGTACACCGTCAAAACGGGAAAGGTTAGCAGATGCTTCAGATGATGACAGTAGATAATAAGTAGCAAGAGCATATTTAGAGTGTGGCAGGGAAACCTCTTCCCATGTTGCTCCAAGACCCTCAAGAACCTTTAGCGCGTCTAAAACAGATTGCTTTACTTCTTCCGCTACACCTTCACCTAAATATTCCTTCGGTACAGCAATCTTCAAGCCTTTCACATCACCTGTTAAAGCTGAAAGGAAATCTGGCACTTCTACATTAGCAGAGGTTGAATCCATTTCATCAACACCAGAAATAGCTTGTAAAAGGAAGGCGTTATCTTCAACATTACGTGTTATCGGTCCAATTTGGTCTAATGAAGATGCAAATGCAACTAAACCAAAACGTGATACACGACCATATGTAGGCTTTAATCCTACTACACCACAAAACGATGCTGGCTGACGAATCGATCCGCCTGTATCTGATCCTAATGAGAATGGTACCTCACCTGCTGCAACTGCTGCCGCTGAACCACCGCTTGATCCACCTGGTACTCTTTCTAAGTCCCATGGATTTTTTGTAAGCTTGAAGCCAGAGTTTTCATTTGAAGAACCCATCGCAAACTCGTCCATATTAAGTTTCCCGATCGTAACTGCCTCTGCTTGCTGCAGACGTTGGACGACTGTTGCATCATAGATCGGATCAAAGTTTTCAAGAATTTTACTTGCACACGTTGTTCGCAAGCCTTTTGTTACGATATTATCCTTTACACCAATCGGCATTCCGAATAATAATCCAAATTCGTCACGACTACCTAATGCATCATCTAATTCCTTTGCATATGCACGTGCTTTTTCCTCATTAAGGGTCAAAAACGCTCCCACTTTATCGTCTACTTCATGAATCCGCTTATACGACTCATCAACTAAGTCAGAAACAGATACTTCTTTTTTATGTAATAAATCTTTTAATTCAGATATTTTCTGATCAAAGAGTGCCATGCTTGTCCCTCCTCTATTCTAAAATTGATGGTACACGAATATATCCATCGATATGGTCTGGAGCATTTTTTACAACCTCTTCATTATCCAAGCCTTTTTTCGGTATATCTTCTCTCATGATATTTTTCATATCTAATACATGTGATGTTGGCTTTACATTTTCTGTATCAACCTCGTTAAGGAGCTCAGCAAATGTAATAATCGCGTCTAGCTGATTTGTCATAACCTCAGCTTCTTCTTCTGTTATAGCCAAACGTGCTAGGTTTGCTACGTGCTTTACTTGCTCTGTCGTAATTCTTGACATGACTTTCACCTCCACAAAATCGTACGTTCACAATACTCTGATGATACCAAAAATAAGGCTATTTAATCAACACGAAGTAAGAAAAGCGAAAACTCCTTTGTTAACTCTTTTCAAAAATAAAAATTATACAGAAAACAGAGCAAAACCGCCAGCTCCTAAACTAGCGGTCATGTCTATTCGATTTCAATTCTAGTAGGTCTTCTTTTTCTAAAGCTAATTTCTAAAAGTCCATTCCGATAAACTGCCTTCATTTGCTTTTTTAAGACATGCTCTGGTATGTGTACCCTTCTAACACCGCCAAGATTTCGCGGTGGTTGCTTCTGTTCCTTTACGTTAATGATAAGGTCATTGCCGCGCATTTCTACATGAATATCATTCTTTGGTACCCCCGGCAGCTCAGCGATTACCGTATATTGCTCATCCGTTTCATTTATATTTACTAAAAAGCTTGGAGATTGCTGTTTAAACATATCATCGATTGAATCTAATAGTGTTCGCTTTGGACGGCTTCGAAAAAAATCATTCATCATGTTCAATGGATCACTCATAGCGTACACCCCTTATGTTTTTAGATGATATTATCCTATGTTCACATCCTGATTTTTGCCTAGGCGCTTCATTTTCTTATTTCTAGAGCATGAAAAGCGAAGAAATCAATGAAAATGGATATAATCTAAATAGCAGGATGAGGCTTTTAATAATGAAAGGATTTGATCTTTTGGAAACAAAGGTTATGTTAAATGATCGGCTTTTTTTAGTGAATGAGTTTAAAGAAAGTACCTCAAAAAATGGTGATATCATAAGCTTTACCTTCGAAGTAAAAAGCGAGGATTACCACGATGTAACGACATTATTATACGAAGGGAAATTTCTTGTAGAACTTCCTGAAAAGGATGAAAAATTCACCGGAACGATTCAAGAGTACTCAACCTCTGTAACAAATTTATATGAATTCGGAAATGTTGGTGTCTTTAAATTGAGTTTGCTTAAGGAAAACTAACTCTTACCATATCAAATAATGCTTGGGTTATATCATGTATAACCCAAGCATTTTTGTGTTCCTATGATTTTCTTAGTTCTTCTTTGTAGCTCTCAAATTCCTTTTGCACTTCTTCTGAAGGGCCCTTTTCAATTAAGCTAACGATGACAATGGCAAGACAGGAAAAGATAAAGCCTGGTGCTAGCTCGTATAAGTCAAAAATTCCACCTTTAAGATTAGACCATACGATAACTGTTACAGCACCGACAATCATTCCAGCTAACGCACCATTTCTCGTCATTCGTTTCCAGAATAAGCTGATGACAATTAGAGGACCGAACGCTGCCCCAAAGCCTGCCCAAGCATAGCTTACTAATTCTAAAACCTTACTATCTCGATCATACCCTAAGAAGATCGCAATAATCGCAATGGCAAGACAGGCGATTCTGCCAACAATCATTTCTTCCTTTTGCGTCGCATTTCGTTTAAATAGCTGCTTATAGAAATCCTGTGCCAACGCACTTGAAGCAACAATTAATTGTGAATCAACTGTACTCATAATCGCAGCAAGAATCGCGGCTAATAAAAATCCTGAAACCCATGGATTAAACAATACTTGAGAGATCATGATAAACACAGTTTCAGAGTTTTTAAGCGGAGCATCTGCAAAATAGGCGATACCGGTAAATCCGATAAAAATAGCTCCAAATAGTGAAATAATCATCCATGTCATCCCGATTAAGCGTGCTTTTGGGATTTCCTTTGTCGATTTTATCCCCATAAAGCGAACAATAATATGTGGCTGACCAAAATAGCCAAGACCCCACGCAAGTAGTGATACTACGCCTATAAAGGTTGCACCATTATTGACATTCAGATAAGATGGATCAATATTTCCAATTTTTTGTAACATTTCTCCCCAACCGCCTAGTTCATAAATAACAACGATCGGTATAATAATTAGAGCTAATAGCATAAGAATTCCTTGCACAAAGTCAGTCCAGCTGGCAGCTAAAAATCCACCAAACAACGTATAGGATAAAATAACCGCACACCCAACCCATAAGGCAAGCCGATAATCCATATTAAATGAGCTTTCTAAAAGAATGGCCCCACCTACAAGACTTGATGATGTGTAAAAAGTGAAGAATACTAGAATGACAATTGCTGAAACAACGCGTAAAAGCTTTGATTTATCATGGAATCGATTTTCAAAATAGTCTGGAATCGTAATCGCATCATTGGCTAACTCCGTGTAAACTCTAAACCGCTTCGCAACAAATTGCCAATTTAAATACGCACCTATTGATAAGCCAATCGCAATCCATATTCCTCCCATACCACTTACATACATAGCACCTGGTAAACCTAGCATGAGCCAGCCGCTCATATCTGATGCTCCTGCACTTAAGGCAGCAACTCCAGCACTTAGTCGTCTTCCACCTAGCACATAATCATTTAAATTACTTGTCAGTTTTGTCGCAACTACACCTATCGCGCCCATTCCAATTAAGTAGACGATAATCGCTGTAAGCTGGGCATAATTAATATCCATTTTTGTTTAACCACTCCTTTTTTCCGTAAAATATGTGATGACAGATAATACAATCAACAATGGCATCGGTATGAGTAGCCAGCACCATGTTGCTACTGTTAGTTCCATTTAATCACCCCCTAAAAAAGTTGTTAACAAAACCTTATGCAGGCTTATGCAATTTCATGATGATAAAAAACATAGACTCATAGATTGACCGGTGAAGAAAGTCCTTAATAACCGTAACACAATCTGACAAGTTCATCAAATAGACATAATTAATCACGTACCGCAAAATGAATAAACATACACAAAAACGTATCTTTTTTCTCTTATATGTTCAAATAGATTATATCTATTC
>NZ_CADEPK010000403.1 GCF_902829255.1 Metabacillus niabensis
ATATGGAACACTACTTTAAAGAAAAGTTTAAGAAAAATGGTTTAAATTTGTTTAACCACCCCAAAAATCTATTGTAATATGGTTTAGATAGAGAGCTTTTTTATCTTAAAGTAGCTATATCAGACATTTAATTGAATTGAATTGAATTCATCCTAATCATATGTAAATTAAATTATAGGTATTTCTGTATGTATCATTTTGTTCTCAATAGGGACATACAATTTTAAGTTTGTGAAGATATGTACTTACAAGAACGGATTCATTTGTTGAATAAAAATCCAGTATTCTAATAAAGAAAAGCACCCCTCATTGTTAATTCTGTCTAACAATTGGGGTGCAGTTCAATACTATAGCGAGTTTTCTTTTTTTATAAGCCAATTAATAGTCAAACCAACTGTCATTTCAGAACTATTTTTCGGAAAAGCAGGAAACCTTGATTAAGAAACTTTTTTCCAACTATTTGTTATGTAAAGTAATTTCGAGAAAAGCACCATCACCTTTATCTCCTAATTAATACTGACAGTTCACCTTCAAAAACTTTTTCATCTTTTTCATTGTATGTGGATAACAATACAGTAAGAATTCCTGTTTGACTTCGATTCTCTTTCTTATCAAGAACCTTTACGATCGTATATAATTCATTTCCTGGAAACACAGGCTTTAGAAATTTTATCTGATTCATTTCCGTTCCAGCAATAATATCTTCACCATGCTTACCTTCTTCGATCCAAAGCTTAAAAGAAATCGCTAAAGTATGGATACCTGAAGCAATGATTCCATTAAATCTTCCCTGCTTTGCCTTTTCCTCATCTACATGCATATATTGCGGATCAAATTCTCTCGCAAACTCCATAATAGTTTCCTTTGTTAATTGGATTGATTTTGTTTTAAACTCCTGACCAATTGCAAACTCATCTAGCTTCATCATAACACCTTCACTTTTCATTGTAGTACTTTAGCTTACCTCAATCTATCGAATAAACAAACCCTCTTGCTTAAACAGACGTATTAGCTGAAAAATAAATACAGTTTCATTCCACCCCATACTGCAAAAGCAAGCCAAATCATGATAATTATTGAGCCAACTATCCAGTTTTTCGGCTTACTCTCCTTCATCCTTTGTTCAGCCAAAGCTTCACTGTCCCATAATACATTCTTCGGAATCATTTTTAGTGCAAGCAATATCGCAAGCGGAATGAGAATAACATCATCTAAATACCCAAGGATCGGGATAAAATCCGGTATGAGGTCAATCGGACTGAACGCATATGCAACGACACAAGCAGTATATACTTTTGCATACAAAGGCATTCTTTCATCCTTACAAGCAAAGTAAAGAATAAAAATCTGCCGCTTTAAGCTTTTCGCCCAAGCCTTTATTTTGTTTATCATATTTAACCCCTATTAGCATCAAGAGTACATTTCTAAAAACTGATATTTTTCAAAAAATCCATCTCTTATTATTGTAGAAATAACTAGCTAAATAAGCAAATTACACGAAAGGAATCGTATCTATAATTAAGCCAACGATAAGCGCAGAGGCTATGATTAAAACGCCTGCTCCTTTTCCAACTTCCTTCTCGGTAAGCTTTAATCCTTCAAATAACCAGAATAATAGGATAAGCGGTATTGGGGCAATTATATATTGCCAGAATCCTAACTATCAAAAAGAGAAAAGTAACCTACGACCTGAAACAGATACATTGCACAGAAATATAATGGAAATGATAATCTCATCATCTAACATACTCCTCTTCCTTATGTCCGGTGTCATCTATTTTATATACTCAAGTAATGTCTTTGGGACTTGTTCAAAAATTAATATTTCAGGTTCCTTATATGGCTTTTCCTTCAAGTAGCCATCAACAGTCATCATGCTTTCCCAATATTGTTTTACTAGCTCCTCCTTTGAAGGTAACCCCTTAGTAAAGTAGCCACCACCAGTCTCTGCTTTCATATATTCATCCTCAACATAAGCAAATAAATCATCCGATAGCTCCTGATTGAATATTAAAATTTTCTCACTAAATAGTGGAAATCCAAAATAAGGTTTTGCTGATGGAACGAGCTCTGCACCAAATGCGATTTTAAAATCAAGCCATTTTGGAGAGGTTGCTGGTCTCAAAAGCTCAGTGATTTCAGGAAATAAATCGCCACCATTTGTGTACCTCCACGTTGCAGTACGAATGCTCAAGCCTCTATCTAGAGCATTTTGTGGACTTATGTGAATATCGCTATTTTGCTCGATGACTGCATGATATAAATACAAACGAATTCCTCCTAATCTGTTCGGATATAAACCTTGTTTCCTTTTTAAGTTTTTTACAATCACTCTATAAAAATAGCGTCAATCAAGATAGATTAACGCCATACTAGTTGAATGTCATTAATTAAATAACAGATAAAGAAAAACAATGATGACAACAAGAAATCCCCCTATTGTCGGAGTTCCATAAAAGGTTCGATTCCAGGCATCATCAGTATCAATTTTGCTTTTCTCACGATTTTCTTTCTCTTTTTTCACACCTATCTCCCCATTCCCTTAATAGCCGCTTAATTGACCTTTTAAATGATGGATAGCGTTTATGCAATAAATCGAAAACCATTGTTTATCATCTAAGTAAAAATATACTTTTTCCTTATTATACCATATAGAATAAATTTATCTGATTGGTATATTCAAAAAGAAACACAAAAAACGGCATTCGTTTTTGAATACCGCAATCTGTGCCAATGTAGAAACACAATCATAAATGAACAGCAAAATGCTTTCTCCGATACACACTTAATACGATTCCTATAAGAAGAGAATTTAAGAAAGTTGCGTTTAATCCATAGCTAATAAAAGGGAGTGACATCGATATAATCGGTAAAAAACCAAGAATCATTCCAACGTTGTACACAAATTGGACGGAGAGTAATGAGCATATTCCTAGTATCAGTTGTTTACCGAATGGGTCTTTTATTTCCGTTGAAACAACGATTAATCTAAATAATAATAATGCGATTAGAGCCAAGAGGAACCCTGCTAAAATCCACCCATAAAAATACGTAATATTAGCAAAAGCGAAATCTGTTGTCATGTCAGCCGTAAAACCGTGTTGCTCTTGATTTCCAAACAAACCACCCTTTGATAGTAAATCCTTTAACATGATATACATATAACCCGAGCCTTTGGTGTCATCATAGGGATTTAAAAATCCGAGCAATCTTTGCTTATGATATCCACCGGCAAACAAATAGAAATATGCACCGATCAAAATTGGACCTAAAAAAGCGACAATGGTTGAATAAATTGCCTTCTTACTAATTGAACTACAAAACAATAAAGCTAGTACCATGACTGAGTAAATAAATGCATCCGTAAAACTTGGTAAGCGCAAAAACAAAAATACAGAGGGTAGGTAAACACCTAATACTACGAGCAGCTTAGGCTTCTCCTTAGATAAATAGAAAGCCCAAAATACTAAAAACAGCGGCAAAAGTGAACTCCCACTAATCATAATGACAACAAGGCTAAGATACCCAACTCCATTAACTATTACATTTGGTAAATAGTTAAGAACAAGCAATAATCCAAACGCCACTATTAAAAAAAGCCAGCCTATGCTTTTTATTTTTCTATAATCAATAAACATAACGATGATAGTTGTGATAATCCCTAACACAATAAAAATCAATTGTTTAGACAGTAGATTTATCGAGTAATGATCTACATTTACATGTGGGAGTAAACCCATTAAAATAATGAGGATAAAAAGTCCAAAAAGTTTCCAATCAAAAATAGGACGATATAGCTTATTAAAGTGAATTCCTAGATCTGTAGGACTCCCCATTTTCTTGATAGCTTTTTCTTCAGCATCAGTTTCACTCTCTCCCTTTGCCACTAATTCTGCCTTGGACATTTTCACATGATAGTTTAACTCCTTGTAAACGACCTCCTTCGCTTCTTTTGATTTTATGTTTTGCAATACTTCCGCTAAAAAACGCTCCTTAAAATGACTCATCTTCATTACCTCTCCAAAATCTCTTTTAAAAAATAGCCTTTGCCATTACTTTTAATTTCAAGCTTTTTCAGTAATTGCATCCCTTTGTTATTAAGCTGATAATACTTAACATCAGGTTCTTCCCAGTATGTATTCAAGTAACCCTTATGCTCGAATTTATGTAAATACATATATAGAAAGCCCTCATCGTTTTCAAATTTTCCAATCCCCCTTGCACGGATTAGTCTACTCAACTCAAAACCTGATCGCTTTTGCTTTAATAGCTGAAATACGGCTAAAAGGAGCTCTTCTTCAGTAGCTTCAGGTAGCTGTCTTATTTGCTGTCTAATCGTTTTTTTGTGTCCTTCGGTAAAATTTAAATCCTTCAATACTGTACTTCGCATTGCATTTTTTAGCTGCTTTAAACGCTCCATGCTTTTCCCTCCAAGCGATCCTTTAATATTTCCTTTGCTTTCTTTAGCCTTGTTTTAATCGTATTTTGATTCACATTTATTAAATTGGATATTTCCTTAATTGTTAGTTCCTCAAAATAATATAAATACAATACTTCCCTATATGTATCTGGTAAACCCATTACTGTATGAACTAATTGTTCATCCTCATATTTTTGAATAACTTCATGTTCAACCACTCTTTCTCTACTTGATGTACGTTTTGCTTGTTCATCAGAGATAATGATATGTTTATAATGCCAGCTTTTTAGATAGTCTTTGCAATGGTTTATAGCGATTCGCCATAGCCACGATTTTAAAGAAGACCTTTTTTGATACTGATCTAATTTTTGATAACATTTCACAAAGATCTCTTGAGTAAGGTCTTCGGCAATCTCTCGGTTACCGACGTAGGAATAGGCTAGGTGCAATATTGAATTACCGTATTTGTCCATCAATTGATCTAATACTTTATCTCTGTCATTAGTGATAATGTCCTGAGTAATACTCTCTTCCAAGGCAATCTGCTCCTTTCACACATTAGACGATTGTAAAACAAAAAAGGTTTTTGCTTTCTTAAAGTAAAAGAGCCTGGACAGCGCCAAGCTCTGATTTAACACTTATTAGATTGTATAGTGTAAGTAAAAAGCCTTCCTCTAAAGCATTTTGCGAACAAAATTGTATAACGCTCTTTTGCTCTATTACTTTATAGTAAAAATAAATAAAACCAAGCTTTAACCTTATATTTCTTTACGAAATTAATGACATAAACTTTCACTCTAGTTCATTCTTCTTTTTAATCCATTCCTCTAATGTCATCATGCTAAAATCCTCGTCAAAGTCTAATCTTAACGGTGTGATTAGTTCGATTGAATTTCCATCGGGATCATCAAAGTAAATAGCAGCATGTGCTTGAGGATTATTCGGTAAAACAAGTGGTTGATTCTCAGGTGTAAACCCAAAGGCGGTTCGTACTGAAATGCCTCTCTGCTCTAGCCATTGCTTTGTTTTTTTAATGTCCTCAAACTCAACCTTAAACGCAATATGCCTTAAAGAGGCATGATAAGGTGTTTTCACTTTATCAGTTTCCCATAGTCCTAACCAGCTTTCTCCTTTTTCTATCCAGAAAAAGGCTAGCTTATCACTCTTATAAGCTATTTCTAGCCCTAGCTTTTTATAAAATTCTATTGAACTTGTAAGATTGCTCACAGGCAAATGAGCCTCATATAAACCTTTTATGATGTCATTCTTTTCGTTTTTCAGATTCCTTTTTTCTCTTATCTCATTTACTTTAGGTATCTTTTTAAATGTAGCTAGTACATCATCAATTAGTCGTTCACTCGTATAAGCTCCATTACCTTTTTCAAATAGATTAAATCTAGCGTATATTATTTTTAAAAAGGCCTTTGCATCTTCTTCAATTAATTGGTCAATTGCATGAATTATCGTATCAAACTCATTAGAATTTCCTGACTCCTTCAAGGTAAATCTCCACCTTTCTAAAATCAATTCATAACCTGAAATTTTTTCCAATTTCAAACTCACAACACCTAAATATAATAAATCCCACAAAAAAGGGCAATAAAAGCAATAGTCCTTTCTTAATTATGCCAACCTTAGTTTCAAGAATTTTTTATAGAGAGAAATGCGAAATAGTTGTAGATCTACTTGTTTTTTGGATAGTATTAACGAAAGTGCAGGGCTAACATTTGAAGTCTTTTCATCAAATTTTCATAAACAGACGTTATAATAAGCATTAATTACGTCGAAGTTTATAAAGGTGTTATTAAAATCGAACTACTTTCGTTTTCGAATAACAT
>NZ_CADEPK010000404.1 GCF_902829255.1 Metabacillus niabensis
TCTGTATGCTGCATCTATTACATTAGTTTGGATTAAGAGATTATCTCGAATAAAATCTGCTGGATATTCGTTATTTGCAACAATCCCTCCAACCTTAGCAGCTGCCAAGAAAACATACTCAGGTTTTTCTGTTTCAAAGAAATTATCAACTTGTTCTTTATCGCGTAAATCTACTTCCTTACTAGTTCTAAGTATTAGATTCGTATATCCTTGCTCTTTTAATCTTCTTACAATCGCTGATCCCACTAATCCTCGATGACCTGCAACATATATTTTTGATTCCTTATTCATCTCAAATCTCCCTATCTTAGAATGCATTTTTTGACCCAAATAAAACAGTAATGGTTTTGAATATTATTCTTAAATCAAACCAAAAACTACGATTTCTTATATAATATAAGTCCAACTCTACCATTTCTTCAAAACCCACACTATTTCTAGCACTAGCTTGCCAAACTCCCGTACATCCAGGAGTTACTAGTAATCTTTGCATATGATAATTAGAATATTCAGCAACCTCCCGTGGTAAAGGTGGTCTTGGTCCTACTAAACTCATATCACCTTTTAACACATTAAATAATTGAGGAAGCTCATCTATACTAGTTTTTCGAATAAATTTCCCCACTCTTGTCACTCGTGGATCGTCTTTCATTTTAAACATGGCTCCATCAATCTCATTATATTCTAGGAGTTCCACTAGCTTCTCTTCAGCGTCCGTTACCATAGAACGAAACTTATACATTTTAAATTCCTTACCATTCTTTCCTACTCTTTTTTGAGAAAAAAAGATTGGTCCTTTAGGATCCTCAATTTTTATTAATACTGCTACCAAAACTAGTAATATACTTAAAACAACTAAACCAATTATTGCTCCAAAAATATCAAGAATTCTCTTTGAAATGAGATAAGCCAGTTTTTGTTTTTCTACTTCTAAGGTGAGTTCCTTTGAAGATGTATCTATTGAATCATTATTTGCATAATCAGACATCTCAGTCACTCTCTCCTCACCTACGAATTTATTTTTTCGTCTTCTACCAATTTTTCCATTAATTCGAAGAGTTGCTCCTTAAGATCTTTATCCTTCAACGCAAACTCAATTGTTGTCTGAATAAATCCAAATTTTTCACCTACATCATAACGAGTTCCTACGAAATCATATGCATATACATTTTGACTAGCATTCAGACTCTGAATCGCATCTGTTAATTGAATTTCTCCACCTGTACCCTTTTCTTGATTTTCCAGCAAATCAAAAATCTCCGGTGTTAGAATATATCTTCCCATAATCGCTAGATTGGAAGGAGCAGTACCTCTCTCTGGTTTTTCAACGAAACTATTTACCTTATGAAGGTTACCATCTCTTTCAAGTGGATCGATGATCCCATAACGATGTGTCTGATTATCTGGAACTGTTTGTACACCGATTATAGATGAGCCAGTTTTTTCGTATTCATTAACTAACTGTTTTAAACATGGCGTATCCGCCTCAATAATATCATCACCCAGTAAGACAGCAAATGGTTCATCCCCAATGAACTTTCTTGCACACCAAACAGCATGTCCCAGTCCTTTAGGTTCTTTTTGGCGAATATAATGCAAATTAATTTCTGATGACTGTTTTACTTTATCTAGAAGTTCAAACTTCCCTTTTTCTATTAAGTTTTGCTCTAATTCAAAATTATGATCAAAATGATCTTCAATTGCACGTTTCCCTTTACCAGTAACGATAATAATATCTTCAATCCCTGAAGCAATAGCCTCTTCAACAATATATTGAATTGTTGGTTTATCTACAATAGGTAACATTTCTTTTGGCATCGCCTTTGTTGCAGGTAAAAAACGTGTGCCTAGTCCTGCAGCTGGTATTATAGCTTTCCTAACCTTTTTCACTTCATATCCCCCTTGATTATTTAACACTAAGTAATTGAATATTATTTATAGAAGGTCTTCCCATTGAGTGGTACTCGACATGATGTTTTTTTACATTATTTGGTTCGAAACAATTTCGCCCATCGAAAATGACTGGTTGCTTCATATATTTCACAAAAGTTTCTAGATCTAAATCTTTAAACTCATTCCATTCAGTTAAGATAAGTACTACATCCGCCTCTTTTAATGCATCAATTGTGCTTGCTGCATAAACCACCTTAGAATCTAGTATTTGTTTAGCATTTTCCATAGCGACAGGATCATAAGCAACAACATTAGCCCCTTTTTCTACTAAGTATTGCGTAATAACTATTGAAGCCGCTTCTCTCATATCATCTGTATTTGGTTTAAATGCCAATCCTAATACAGCAACTTTTCTACCTTTTAGGTTATCAAATTTTTGCTCTAGCTTTCTTAATAGGACTTCTTGTTGTTTTTGATTAACGCGAATAACACCTTTTAAAAGTTCAAATTCATAATCAACATTACCTGCGATTTGAACAAGCGCTTTTGTATCTTTTGGAAAGCAAGAACCACCATAGCCTATTCCCGCATTTAAGAATTGAGAGCCAATTCGATTATCTTGTCCCATTCCATTTGCAACGTCTTCGACATTGGCACCTACTTTTTCACAAATGTTTGAAATCTCATTGATAAAGCTAATCTTTGTTGCAAGGAATGCATTTGCTGCATATTTAATCATTTCTGCACTACGAATATCTGTTTTAAATACTGGAATTCCAAATGGTTTGTTAATTTCTTCTATAATATCTGCTGTTTCTTCATTTTCTGCACCAACTACAATACGGTCTCCATTGAACGAATCATATATCGCAGAACCTTCACGTAAAAATTCAGGATTTGAAACAATTTCTACCTTCACATCATTCACTAAGTTATTTAAAATAACCTCTTTTATCCAGTCATTAGTCCCAACTGGTACTGTACTCTTAGTGACAACAATAACATCTTTTTTAATATGTGTTGCAATATCTATTGCAACCTGTTCTACAAATGAAAGGTTAGCTGAACCATCTTCTTTTTCGGGGGTTCCAACTGCTATATATATTACATCTTTATTATCAAACCCCTCATTATGGTCAGTTGTAAAAAATAATCTGTTTTCCATTATGTTCTTTTTCATTAGTTCATCAAGGCCTGGTTCGTATATTGGAGAAATACCTTCACGCATTTTATTTATTTTGTTTTGGTCAATATCAATGCATGTTACTGTATGTCCAATTTCAGAAAGGCATGTCCCAGTAACTAAACCTACATAACCAGTTCCAACAACTGCTATTTTCATATATGTTCACCTTATTTCAATTAATTTATTAAGTTAACAAGTGGCATCTAATTCACAGTATTATCAAATACCAATTTACTTTAAAAAGTGAGCGACACTATCATAAAACATTAATTAAAAGATTCCTAAAATTTTCTTTCTTTTAATTTGACTAGGTTCTTGTTTATATATAACCTGACCATTAACTAACAATTCAGTATTTTCTTGAAAATAATATAATGCCTGACGTCCAAATTCTTTATTAACTATAGAAATCGATTCCCGAATATGGAAACTCCTAGAAGTTACATTATGTGCATCCGAAGAGATAAAATGTGTTAAATTAGCTTCTATCAGTTGCATGGATAACTTTTGAATCTTTTTCCCAAAATAACCACCAATACTGCCAGCAGTCACTTGAGTAAGAGCACCTTTTTTCACTAGATTAAGTAATTTGTCAGGATTCTCCATCACTCCAGCATTTCTTTCTGGATGGACAATAATAGGAGTGAACCCTTTTAACTGAACATCGAATAATAATTGTTCAGTATATCTCGGTATATGTCCTGATGGCAATTCAATAAATAAATAATTTGTATGATTAAGAGGAAGAATGTCACCTTTTTCTATGTCATCAATTAATTCACCATAAATTCTAGTTTCTTGACCCGGCAACACTTCTAAAGGGATATTCTCTTTTTGAAGGATTTCATTTAAATTCATAACTCGTTCGATGATGTCTTGTTTTTTATTGATATACTTCCCATTTTGATGATGAGGGGTTGCGATGATTTTTGTGATCCCTTCTTCTACTGCTAATTTAGCCATGTTAATTGCATCCTCGACAGTTTGTGCTCCATCGTCTATTCCAGGCAAAATATGACTATGAATATCAATCAAAGGTTACACCTCCATAAATATTATTAGTGTATTTATTAACATTTAAAATAAACTAAGATAATAAATTTTAAAAGAAAAGGGGGTAATTTTGTCAAAAGTGACTATTTGCCCCCGTAGTAGTAATAATAATGTGATTCTTCTGCTTTTTTGTTATTTAAGACAACGCCAAGTATTTTTGCTTTAGCACTTTCTAATAGTTCCTTTGCTTTTTTCGCAGAATCTCTTTCTGTTTTTCCACTGCTCACAACAAGAACAACACCATCAGCTAAGTTAGCTAATATTTGTGCATCTGTTACCGCTAATACTGGTGGGGTATCAATGACAATAACGTCATATTCCTCTTTTGCTTGTTCTAATAGAACTTGCATATTCTTTGAACCTAATAATTCCGATGGGTTTGGCGGAATCGGTCCACTTGATAACACCCACAATTTTTCCTGTGCAGTTGTACTAATCGCCTCTTCTAGTGTTAACTGTCTAGTTAAAACGTTAGATAAACCCACATGATTTTCAGTTCTAAATGTGTAATGTACAGTAGGTTTTCGTAGGTCTGCATCTATCAATAGGACACGCTTCCCTTGCTGTGCAAAGACAACCGCTAAGTTTGCCGTGTTTGTTGATTTCCCTTCACCAGGTCCTGATGAAGTCACAATAATTGTTTGTAGTGCCTCGTCAACACTTGAGAATTGAATGTTTGTACGAATTGTCCGAAACTGCTCCGCAATTGGCGATTTTGGATTTGTTAAAGAAATTAAGCTTCGGTTTTGTAAATTAAAGATTTGCTTTCGATCCTTACGAGCCAAATGACTCACCTCTCGTTCCTATCGTAGTTGACATGTTTGCACTTGCAGCAGCCTCTTCTTCTATATTAATTGTTGTAATTGCACCAAGTACAGGCAGACCTAATACATTTTCTATATCTTGTTCAGATTTAATAGTGTTATCTAAATATTCAAGTAAGAATGCTAACCCTACTCCAGCCATTAAACCCGCCACTAAGGCAATTGCCATATTCAAGAGTGGTTTTGGTTTGACCGGTGATGGGTCTTCACCTAGTTGAGCCTGAGTTAGGATACTTACATTATCAACATTCATAATTTTTGAAATCTCTTCCTGGAATGTTACAGCAATCGAATTTGCAATATTTGCAGCGATTTTGGGGTCTTCATTTTTAACCGAAATATTGACCACTTGTGAATCTTGTTCACTTGATACTGTTACTAGTTCGTTTAATGCTCTATAAGACATATCCATTTTTTCTTTTTCTATAACTTTATCTAAAATTGCTGGACTTTTGATAATTACACTATACGTGTTAATTAATTGAAGGTTTGTCTGTACTTCATTATAATTATAAATTTGTTCTTCACTTTTCGCCTGATTAACCAGAATTTGTGTAGATGACTGATAAATGGGTGTTAATAGAAAATAACTAACAATTCCACTTGTTGCAGTAGCAATTGCTGCAATAATTATGATGAGTGAAAGGCGTTTCTTTAATGTTAGAAACAGCTCCTTCAGATTTATAGTTTCCTCCATGATAACCTCCAAAATTTTTAATCTATTAAAAATAAACTTAACTGTTAACTTATAAAAATACTACCATGACACAAAGAACATTTTCTTACAAATTTGCTTATAATTCAACTTCTTTTTCCTATAGCTTTCATTTTAGCATGTTTCTGTAAATGAACTTACACTTATTTTTGGGTAATTTGTACCAACTATAAAGTCCATTATACAATTTTTTCCTCAAATAGAAAGACTGATTCTACAATAAATTATTATAGAATCAGTCTCTTTTTATAAACCATTTGCTGCTACTGTTACTAGTGCTCCTAGAATGATTGCAATGAACGGTAGTGAAAATGTTAATATCTTTTTCTTCATTTCTTTTTTTCTCGCCATTTCTTCTGGCGTAACCCAATTAGCCAAAGAAAGTCCCCCCTCACCCTTTTATCTATGTTGCAGATTATTTTGTCGATAATTTTATACAAACGTCATAAACAAGTATTATATCGGTATTATTATACACATTTTATAGTTCTTTTGGGTGATTATTTTTAAGATTTTTGTAAAAATTCATCCTATTATTGTCAACGATAGGTTTTAAGTCAGAAATATTTCATTTTTTTTCGACATATACTCTGTTCTTACTCTCTTAATTTAGTTACGAAGGTCATAATTGTCTAGAATATATATTTTCCAATTATCAATATATTTTCCACTTGATTTCGTTTTTATTAATCAGTTTCTACTATTATAA
>NZ_CADEPK010000405.1 GCF_902829255.1 Metabacillus niabensis
TTATTATTGTTACAATTCTGAAAATCCATGCCCTTAACAAAAAAAAATTTAAAAGCATATGAAAAAAGGCTATCAATGAACTGACAGCCTTAAGGTGATAACACATTATTTCGTTTTGGATTTTCTATTTTTGTTAATTTCTAAAACCAAAGCTATAATTAGAAAAATCAATCCCAAAAGGAACCCGAAAATAGGTGAATATGTAAATAGTGGCATAAATCCTAGCCCGCCTGCATAGCTAGATGATGAAAGCATTAGGAACACAACTGTCCAGTTCGCATTTTTCAGAATTAGAACCACCTCTATTTTTCTTAAATCAGAATCAATTTTATCTTTCGGGTATGTCGGATTCAGTTAAATGTAAGGTCAAAGCAAATTCATCTATGTCATATTTATCTTCATCATAACGAATGACCGTAATTGAGCATTCTGGTATAAGCAAGCTTTGGACGGTTTTAAAATTTGGACATAAATCGTCTAATTGTTGGGTTGAAAAAACATTTATCATAAAATCAGTAATAATTCCTCCGTGTGTAACGACTACAAATTCACTATTTGCAGCATGACTTGAGCAATCAAACATAAATTCCTCTAGCCTTTGTCCTGATTGTCTCGCGGATATTCCTTGTGGCGGTACATAATCACGCTCTATCGAACATTTATCCCAAATTTCAACAAATTCATCAAAGGATTGTCCTGGTATATCCCCCCCAATTTGCTCGTTCTCTCAGACGGATATCTTCTCTGACACTAATTTTAGTACTATCTGAAATATACATTGCCATTTCTTTCGCTCTTCGCAATGGGCTTGAAAAAATTTCTTTCATTTTTTTGTTCTCGAAATACGAAGCAGTTTTTTTCGCCTGTTGAATACCTTCTATTGATAATTTGACGTCCCCTACAGATTTTTCCTTCATTCCGTGCCTAACAAGATAAAAGGTATTCACTCTCTTTCCCCCATTATGCAAATTAAATGTGAAACAAATAGCTTCCTAAATACTTAATCTTCTCGCACTTCCCACTCTTCATCAAGAACCAATTCTCCGTTTTCATTACGTATGTATGCAGTACCTGGTGCTGAATGAAGAAATGGAATAATCTCTCTATCATAATTACAAATTGTATTAACGAGATAAATAGAGTGATTTTCAGGATTCTCCATATATTCATCACTTTCATCACCAGCCATAAATCGCCAGCCACTATCTGGATTACCATTTTGGTATGGCTCTTCTCTATACATAAAACCAACCTTGCATCCGTCAACGGTTATTCTGTCGGAAGCAATACAGCCCTCATGAGAGTCAATTAATCGTTCAATCTTGTCCCCTGGTATTAAGAATGCTTTCTCTTTCTTTTTAGACATTTTCCCTTTGCCACCTTTTTAGTTGATATTGTTGCACTTCTCCAACACCTTACTTTTTTAGAGCTTCTACTAATTCAACCTTACGTCCATCAGGATCTTCAAGCACAGCTCGTTTCCCCAAAATACTAACAGTTGGTTCAGTAACAACCTGAGCCTTTCTTAACCACAGCTTTTCGATAATTCTCTCGATATTATCAACGTTGAAGCCTATTCTTGTCGTAGCATCTATCTGTCTTGACTGACTCGGATATATCTCGAATACGAAGCTGCCAAATTCGCAAGCATAATGTTCTGGTCCATTTCCGTGACGTTCTTTGTTAAAGATGAGCACAAGGTCTTGATAAAAGCTAACTGTTTGTTCCATATTCAATGTGCGAATGACAATAAGGTTTAAATTTATAGGCATAAAAAACTCCTTTAAGTTTCTCTTATCCTTCCAAAACAGTCCTTATTTACATTATATTCCACATATATTATTGTTCAACTACTCTTTACAAAAGGAAAAAATGCGACACCTCTTTAAAAGCATCGCACCGAAACGTTTAAACATTAAAAGCCTAATAAAATAAATCGATATTTTCGATCAAATGCTCGATAAGCTGAATCCGTTTTTTTAACACCTGCTTATCAAGTAGTTTAACAAGGAAATCGTTAAATTCTAATTTTGCCGGAAGACCTTCTATAACCTGAAGATATTTATGCTTTGCTTCCTTCTCACGGATATACATGTCTAATGCGTGAATGACCGTAACCTCATGCTTTTCTTCTAGAGACGTCCAGCTTTCTACATCCTCCCAGGAAAAATTTGACCAAACGAAAAGCTTATCCCAAAAGTTTGTCACAGGGAATGTCACATAATTCTCCATCCACGAAATAACATCCCTCGAATGAAATTCACCAAGATGAGAAAATGCATCATATCCAGTTATTTTTTCATTAGATTGTTGTTCAAGATAATAAAAGACTAGAGGAAGTCCCTCCTCCTTATCCATGCACATGGAAGTTAGATAAGAACGTAATCTAGCATCCAGATCCTCTTGCTTTTCCTCCCATAAACGACGAACCCATTGCTCTGCATTTAATCCGAAAACTCGACCGATAATCTTGCATATGAACCTCTTATCTTTCATTGCTTCTTTTTTATGTAATTCTTCTAATAGGTACTGAAATAATTCATTTTGCTTAAAACTCTTGAATATAGCAATTGCCTCTTCATCTAATTTATCTCGATACAAAACAAAGGCTAAGAGCTCTTCCATATTATGTTTTACAGCTTCTAAGGTTGTCTCTGAAAACGACTCGAGCCAATGCTTCCACTTAACA
This sequence comes from Metabacillus niabensis, assembly GCF_902829255.1. Taxonomy (GTDB): domain Bacteria; phylum Bacillota; class Bacilli; order Bacillales; family Bacillaceae; genus Metabacillus; species Metabacillus niabensis. The sequence goes on from NZ_CADEPK010000405.1 coordinate 2,690, forward strand.
GCTTTTGGACTTGTCGTGTTCAATCCCGAATCACTTAAAAAATAGTCGAACTGCCATTTTTCACTGCCAATACACCCTAGAACCGTTATCTTCACTAAATAATCGATGAATGAATCTGCGACATAAGTAACGGTGTCCTCTTCATGATCCCAATAAACAATTGGTTTTTCTTCACCTTCAACAGACATATCAAACGCATAAATATCTCCATTACCAGATTGAGTAAACTCTAATTTCCCTCTAAGTGACCTTCCATAGTCCTGCCCATCGTCTATTAGGTCATCAGCTACTATTGATAGATCCTGGAGAAAGTTAAAATCCCAATAGATCTGGCCAGAAAAGATTTCCCTAAATTCATTGGGAATCATTGTATCATCCGAAAATGAGTAATAAAAGAAGAGGGATTTCCCTAAGTTCGTTACGAAATATTTATACGAAGGAGGTAGTTGGTATCCCAGCTCCTTTTCTTTCGCTGCAATCTCCTTCATCGTTGCTTTTTTTCCGATTTCAATCGGATAAACTTTACCGTTGTTATCCTTTACCTTTTGTAGTAGTTGCTCCCATTTTGATAGGAGAGAATTGATATCCTTCATGTGTTTTCCCCGCTTCGATTTGTTACTTTCCATTATACTGGAAAAAACATTCGCACTTCCTTGTTCAGAATATTTGTTCATTTTCACGATTAGGTTTGTGGTAAAATTAACTTTACATTATTGTAGGAGGGATAAATGTGGACTTTCTATCAATCATCTCTTTTTTAGGTGTAGCAATCGCTCTTACGCTTATGCCAGGGCCAGATAACTTGTTCACCTTAGCACAGAGCATAGCAAAAGGAAAAAATGCAGGAATCTATACTTCACTCGGACTCTGCACAGGATTAATCGTTCATATTACTGCTGCAACAATTGGAGTAACAGCGATCATTTATCAATCAGCCTTAGCATTCACAGTCGTTAAATATATCGGCGCAGCATACTTATTATTTCTAGCATTTAAATCTTTTACGGAAAAGGGCTCGAGCTTTGACCTTAAAGCTGAAAACTCTTTGGACTACAAGGCCTTATACAAAAAAGGAATCATTATGAATCTTTTAAATCCAAAGCTTTCCTTGTTTTTTCTAGCATTTTTCCCACAGTTTATAAATCATGAAAATGGTCATGCTTCCTTGCAAATGCTTGTCTACGGGATTGTCTTTCTAGTTCAAGCCTTCGTTATTTTTATGTTAATCAGTATTTTTGCTGGAAAAGTAGGGTATTTCCTACGTAAGAATCCATCCTTATCGAAGAAGATTAGCTTGATTCAAGGGTCTTTGTTCGCACTGATAGGATTGAAAATTGCCTTTAGCCAGAAGTAATTATTTATTTAAGAGTAGGGTAAAGCTACTCTTTTTTAGTTTTAAGAACATCCTTCTATTTTTTAAGCCCATAAATGCTGACGGATTTAATGCTTCGCTTTCAATGACAATGGCTGTTAGGCCCACATCTGTTTTCGTTTCATGCCATTCATCCTTCTGCCAAAAGATAGCGTCGCCTGATTGAACTTTAATGTATTCTTCCGTTTCAGCCCGAACATATCCTTCACCACCAGCTACTAAGAGAAGCTGGGGTACTACTGCTTGGTGGTACCCGATGACACCTTTTTCCTCCAAGTACATACACCCGATATGAGTTGTCTTGTCAGTTTGAATAATTCGGGACATCATAAAGTTTGAACTGAAATTTGTTATAAATTTTCCATTTTCTTTGGCAAACGTATAAAGTTCCATTGCTTTCCTCCTAAAATAAGCATACAATACTAATTCAGCAAAATTTATAGTTTATCCTGTTGCTTTTTAATAATTTATGGTGCTTAGTTTTAGATAAGTTTTTTGAGGATAAAAAAGGTAGGTTGAACGATGCTTCTAAGTTTGAGACATCAATCAGCCTACCCTTTTCTAGGTTACTTAGCTATAAAGTAATCGATTAAATAGTCAGCCCACAGCTTATGGCCATTTTCATTTGGGAGGCTTTCTGAGGTTAAATAGTCGAGCATTGTTTTATCCTCTGTTTTCGGCCAGCTTTCCCAATGATTGATATAGGTTAGCTTTTGTTCTTCAGCATATGCTTTTAATTCATCTACTTGCTTTGGATAGAAAACTCCATTATGAACAGGATTGGCTGGTTGAAGAAGAATCGTAACATCGTTGTTACTAGCTTTCCATGAGGCAATCATTTTCTCAATGCTAATGATGCGATCCTTCATCGCAATTTTTCCGGTATTATCCTTAAGTGTAAAAGGCTCAAATAGCACAATATCCGGCTTTAGCTCCGTTACCTTCTCATAATCCTTTGCTTGAGCGACAGCCAATGATGTGTTATTTCCTGCTGTGATGACGGTGGTGCTCACTATTTTATCCCCATAGGCAGCTTGTAGCTGTTCTGATAGAAGGTCAGGCCATGCTCCCTTCTCGGTCGGGGTACTGTCTGAGCCGTAAATGACAAGTTTAAGAGGATTCCCTGTGCTTTCAGCTTGGGAAAACTTGTCTTGGAGTTCCTTTGGGAGATTTTTCGTATAAGCTGCCACATCTGTTGCAGCCTGTCCACTTTCTTCTTTCTCCTTTGATGTCTCATTCTCCGCTGGTTCTTGTTCAGCTTGTTCGGCTTGTTCCTTTGCCACTACAGATTCCCTTTCTGGTTGAACCAACTTCGCTTTTGTCGCAAGCTTGTGATTCCAATGAATATTCCCTGCAACAATGGATCCGATGCATAACAGGATGATGAAAATCGACAACCACGTCTTCATAATACTATCCTCCGATTCTATGTTTCTAGCGACTCTCCTAACGGTATTGCCAGAATCCATGATTCGAATACTATTATAAGTACTAATTTCCATTTTTTTCATCGTCCATTATACACAAATCACCGTAAATTCTAGTTTGTTACTATTGGCTTATGGGGACAGTCCCCCGCAACGTTAAAGCTTTAACGTGCTGGGGGACTGTCCCCACCTTCTTACTTCATATCATGCGTAACCATTTTTTCTAATTCCCTTTTTCTTTTCTCGTTTACCCAATCCCGACCTTTTTTCCATTCTGCAAGTAAGAAGAGCATGCCAAGTATCAAGTATAAAAGGAAAGCTAGCATATTTACGAGCCGCTCCGTGACAAGCATCCAAATCATTGTGATTAAATATACGACAGGTAATATCGCCCCCCAATAAACACTATTTCTTGTTGAAAAAAAGTATTGTACAGCTAGAAACGCAGCAACAATAAAGACAAAATAAAAGTCAAACATTACTTTTCCTTCCTTTCCTTTTCTGATTTATACTTTTCAATAATTAATTTTGCATCCTCTAAGCTAATTCTGTCGTCAATTGAAAGCTTTTTAATAAATTGAATAAACTCCTCATTATCGATTGCATCATTTAATTGGATTTTTTGAATTAATCTATCTAGCTTAATCCTTACCGTTGGATATGAAACATCATAAACCTTGGCAATTTCCTTCAGAGAGCCTGAATTAACAACAAAGTTTTTAATAAACTCCACATCCTCCTTCTCAAGAGCAAGAATCCAGCTTGGTACATCCTTTGCCTCCATTTTTCCACCTCTGTATAAGT
>NZ_CADEPK010000406.1 GCF_902829255.1 Metabacillus niabensis
ATTTAATTTTATTAAATTTAATTATATAATAGGATTCTCCTGGCCAGGGGAATCCTATTTTTTTGTTCTAATATGAAGTATCAAGAAAGGCGAGTCAAGTTTAACCTTGTTAATATCAGCTTTTTGGAAGATCCTATCATGGTCAATTTGATACCCATAAAATATTTAATGATGATTTTATGGCTAAAGATTTAATTTCACAAAAGAATATAATTCATGGCATACATTTCTTCAACAAAGATATCACGCAAAAGTTTAAGGGGGATACAGAAGAAATATTAAAATGGATTACACAGATTCAACTTTCCCCAACACTCTTGGCAAAGTTTAATAGACAATTTATTCGCCAAAGTCCCATCAGGAAGTTCCATAGTCATTGATTATTCAGACGAAAAACTCTTTGAAGAAAAAGAATCTTTAATAGATTTGAAAATATGGTAAAAATGGCTTCAGCAAGTGTCGAACCAATGAAGTCATGTTTTTCTTATTATGAAAATGAGAGAATGTTAGAAAAATCCTGTTTACTCATTTATGAACATTTATCACCTGAAAAAATTAGTTAACTGTATTTTGACGATCGAAAAGACTCCTATCAGGCTTTGAAACCATTCATTACATTCATGCGATAAAGAAACATAATACACTTTTAAAGGATGTGACTATAAAGTGACCAAATAATCTCTTGTTAGAGCTTCCTGGTAATTGTTTTAAAATCCTGTTGTACATTTTCATCTAATTCTTCGCAAAGCATATCATACAGTTTTTTAAATTTAGTAACTAAAGAGACAACTTTATTATTTCTACTGACTAATTTATCAGTACAAGAATGCCGGTTTATACTCCCGTTTTGTTATTAATCTTTTTTAGCTACTTAACTAGAAAATTCATATCATTGAATGGATCTTAACACCTTACTTTTTCAGGAGATGATTAAATTAATGGAAAGTCTACCTTGTAATGGTTGCAAAGGAATGTGTTGCGGACCTGTTCCTATTACAGAAGATGAGTTGAAGAAAATAAAAAAGAAGATAAAAGCTATGCCTAAAAAAACACGCCTGGATTTAAAAAACCAACGACGTTATTTTGGGACCTGTATTTTCTATGACGAAATAAAGGACCGGTGTGGAATTCATTCAGTACGTCCATCAATTTGCCGAGCATTTGGTTACTATAATAATCTCCTTTGTTTTCGCAATCCAAAATTAGCTTCTAGAAGAAACTATACGACCAGCTCACATCCTGCCGGTATCTTAAGTGTAGATTTTACATGGAACGACTTTACTTAAGAGAAAAGTTAAAAACTTTTTAGCGGATTTATAAGAAGGGAGAGAGCATATGAATTTATCCGAAATTTTGAATTACATCCAATTATCACACAATTCCAAGACAGTGACGGAACTACTCAGTTTAAATGAAAAAACTAAAGAGCAAGGCTTGGTTCTAACGCCAAATGATGTAAAAACGTTGGTGGTGTCCAGAAATAAAGTGCTACGTGATCATGCGAGAGTTGAACTGGACATTGGAGTGTTAAAGGAATTAATTGAGGTGTTTTCGACTTCACCCTATATGGAGCGGGATCATTATGTTGATACGCTAAATGAGCTTCAGGAGATTTTTTATTATCTTAGAAATGAAACGGAAGATAAGATTGGGGACATGAAACTTATTCAACAGATGAATGATTATTATAACGGACCCTGTGCAGGATCTTTAGAACTATTAAGAAGTAAAATGGAAGAACTTGCAGAGAATTTCAGAAGGGATATGATTCGTCGTGATTCTTTATTTGAAAGTGAGGAATAATGCGTGGAATTAGATAAAACACAAGATCGTTCTCACTTCATTTCTAATATTATTATCGATCGATCGCGGTTAAAACGAAGTCAATATATACTGTCTCTTCTGCAGGAAGGTCAGAGGGTGGGGATTATTACCGGTCAGAAGTCTTACCAGATACAGGTAGAGATTATGCAGGTTCTGCAGCAATTGATACGGAGGTATACCCAAGGAAAAAGTACGTCGGTGACAGCTGAAACAGCGGAAGGGATCATGGTATCCCTGATGTATGCTTTGGATGCCTATGCCCTTCATTTTAAGAACCCTGAAGAAGCTATTGTTCATATAAATTTTGAGAATATAAAGGATATACATGCTAAAGGTGTTGAATTACTTCGCCATTACTTTGAGGACGCTAAACAACTGTATCAAGAAGTAAAAAAGATGAAATTAGATGTGCCTGTCGATGCCTATAATATGACCATTGATGAATCATTACCTGTATTTATGAACCATTATAATATTATTTTTGAGGCCCAAAATACCATGGCAAGTATTGACTATCCTTTAGCCATTGATGATATGAGACTTCAGGGTGTTTTTTATATTAAACAGTATTTAGAACGACTGCAAATGGAGACGAGGTTCTGTAACTTTTTTAGTCATCAAGATTTAATGTATGTTTTAACAAATTTCGGGAAGATATGTCGCTTTAATTATCGAATTGAGCTATTCAACATATTTGAGCTAATGGTAAACAATGCTGTTTTTTCACTACTATCCGGAGGAAAAGCTAATAATGTTAAAATTTCAGAAATTCAATTTGACCAGTTGAACCGAATGTTAATAGCTTGTCATGCTAATCAAAGAGCTAAGTTGATTCATGAAGCGGTCGATCGATTGCAGGAAGCTCTACAAACGGATCAAGCACTTACCCGTTATATCAATTTGTACCGAGATGAATTGATTCACAGAGTAAATAACGCAGCAGAAATCGGTAGCTTAGAAATGCTGATCATCAGAGAAGTCGAAGAGCACGAAAAAACAATGGTCTTAATGTTAAATGAGAATGATCAAATGAGTGATATTCAAATGCGGAATTTAGTAGATCGTATTATGGAAAGTGACAACACAGAAAAAAAAGTACAACTAATTCGTGGGCATTTTGTTTCACTGCATGATTATCTAGATTTACTGAATTCAGGATGTCTTTTTGATGACGAATATGATGCACTTTTTGAAACTTTCGGGGATGTCGAATTAGCTATTTTAGCCAAGATCGTATTTTATGAGAAATTACGAGGGGGTATGCTAGATTTCTCAGACATTGTTGCTGATGGTGTTGAAACAGAGAACGAGTGGGAAACACATTATATAGGGTTTATGCAGCAGTTAGAAAATGAGCGCATCGGAGCAGTTGGACGCCTTATCTATGATATTGATTATGATGAAATATCGTTTTATTGAGTAAAACTTATAAAAAATGACGATTATTGCTTAGATATATAAATCAAACCCGGTTTAGGGCAATTAATTTGTGTGGGTTTAACTGCACCTTTAGTTGAACAAGAAAAAGCGATGCTTCTTTATTGAAGTATCGCACCCTATACTTTAAAGATAAGTAGGTATGTCCATTAAATATAGAAAAGGAAATTCAATATCCCTTTTGTTAAAAATATAACGTCTCAAAAAAGTAAACAAGTTATAAACTGATAAATGGCTAAAATATTTTATAAACTAATATCACTAGCAGCATTATCATCAAACAGACTAACCTTCTTTATATATCGCTGCAACGAATCGCTTCTCCTGTGCCTCGTTTGCTTCATAGTCTGATGTTAGGCTTTTCCAGTCATCGTAGCCGTACTACAAAAACCACTTCTCAAACTATGAGCACCATATCGTTTTGGATCCAATCCTACCTTTTCACAACAATTCTTTACAATCAAACGAAAAGATTGTGGAGTTAACCCACTCAAGATATTTCCATGCCGATCGATTCTTTTGAATAATGGACCTTCTAAATGGCCGAAAACACTCAACCAATCTTCTAAACTACGAACTGGACAAGTCGAAGGATTGCTTCCGTAAGGTAGTGCGACATCCTGCCCTTCTCCCTTTTGATCCGTTTTACTTCTATTTTAAATGGAGAATCAATTCATCTCGAGTTTTCGAAACGTCTTCCAACTTTAAACTGACTAGTTCACTTCGTCTTAATAAATAGATGAGTCAAGCTATTAATTGACTTTAGTCAGTGTTTGTCATTGGTTAAAATTTCAATTCTCGTTAGTCACTAATAACAGAGGTAGCCTTTGAGCTTACTAAATAATACTTCACCCTGATTACATAACAACTCATCTTGCTGAATTTCAAACCAAAAATACCTCTAAACCCAATACAATAATTTTAGCTACTAACCCTAACTACAAACCAACTCAACCACTTGTATTCTGTAATATATTAATAGACAGATAAAGACCCTTAAAAGATATGAAATTACCAATACAAGTTAACACACAACAAACCTCACTCATCCTCACCAGCCGTAATATCAAGCGTAAACCCACTTGGAACATACCTTCCACCAGAAACAGCTTTCGTTTTTGACCTCTTCTTTCTTACAGACTGTTGACGATTATAATCCTCAATTTCATTTACAGTAAGGA
>NZ_CADEPK010000407.1 GCF_902829255.1 Metabacillus niabensis
CAGATAAACTGTTTAATAACGATTTCGCTTCTTTAATATGACTATCTAATTTTTCTTTAGCACCATCGATTGTTAAGATTGATGGATATGTTGTTTTTTCATTTAAGATATCTGAACCAATTGGTTTACCAATTAGCTCTTGCTGTCCCTCTATATCTAAAATGTCATCACGTATTTGAAATGCAATTCCAAGATGATAAGCAAATGTTCTTAATTTCTCAATATCATCTTCAGGTGCATCAGCTAAAATAGCTCCTGAAACAATTGAAAAACCTAGTAGCTTTGCTGTTTTATGTTCATGAATATATTGTAATTGCTCTAAGGAAAGACTTTTAGCTTCCCCCTCCATATCCGCTACTTGCCCTCCGACCATTCCTTCTACACCAGCAGCATACACTAATTCGGAAATAATCCGAAGCCTTTTCTCTGGTGAAGGTTTCGAATCATTTACTATTAATGAAAAGCTTTGGGTAAGCAACCCATCACCCGCAAGTACAGCCATCGCTTCACCGAATACCTTGTGATTAGTAGGCTTTCCTCGGCGTAAATCATCGTCATCCATACATGGTAAATCATCATGTATTAGCGAATAAGTATGAATCATTTCCACTGCACAAGCTGTAGAAATCCCAATGTCTTCTTGTTTGTTATAAGTATGTAGCAAAGCTAATACAAGGATAGGACGCAGCCTTTTCCCTCCAGCTTCTAATGAATAGAGCATTGCATCTTTTAACAAATCTGGAGTGTTTAAGCTCTCAACATAACTTGACATCGCCACTTCAATTTTCTCTTTACTCTGATCTAAAAAATCACTTAATTTCATCTTCAAGATTTATCTTCCTCCTGAAGTTCAAATGGCTTCAACTCTCCATCATCTCTTAAAATATAATCCATTTGTTTTTCAACATGTTGCAACTTATCATTACATATTTTAGAAAGTTCCATTCCTTTTTGAAAATATTCGATAGCTTTTTCTAACGGTACATCGCCTTCTTCTAATTTACCGACAATTTCTTCTAATTGCTGCATAGCTGCTTCGAAGCTAATTTCAGATTGATTTTCTTTACTCATTAACAGTTCGCTCCTCTATACCCTTTACTTGACAGTCAATTTTTCCATCCATAAATTGAACCTTTATCTGTTGATCAATTTTTAATTGGTCTACACTTTTTATCAGCTTATCATCCTGATAGACAAGGCTATATCCGCGTTCCATAACCTTTAAAGGACTTAAAGCACTTAATTTTGCTATCATTTGTTGAAATTGAGCATCTTTTTCTGATAAAACTGCTTTCATTTCTCGATTTAATAAATTCACTAACGTACGATACGCATCCTTTGACCGGTTAATTTGCTCTTTTGGATGTACGTTCTTTAAACGATTATTAATGCTTTTATAAGCGTCTTTTTTAGATGAAATCGCCCTTTGTCCATCTTTAAGAAGTCGTTCAACTATTATATCTAGCTGCTGCTCCTTTTGTAAATATAATTGTTTTGGATATCGAAACGCATAGGAAGTTTGAAAGTGTTTTAATCTTTCCCTTTTTGAGGAGACTTTTTCTTGCATCGTTCTTTTTAATCTATTCTTCCTATCTAAAAGGCGATCTAACAATTCTGAAAAGTGGGGTACAGCCATTTCGGCAGCACCTGTAGGCGTAGGAGCCCGCAAATCTGCGACAAAGTCTGCAATGGTAAAATCTGTTTCATGACCAACGGCAGAAATAATAGGAACAGAAGAAGCAAATATTTCTCTTGCAACAATTTCTTCATTAAATGCCCACAGCTCCTCAATCGAACCACCACCACGGCCAACAATTAATACATCCATTCCCTCTATTTGATTTGCACGTTTTATTGCTTTTACGATCGACTCTTTTGCATGATCCCCTTGTACAAGGGCTGGAATAAGAATTATTTTTGCTAGTGGGTAACGTCGATGAATTGTTGTCATTATATCTCTGATGGCTGCACCAGTTGGAGATGTAATAACTCCTACTTGATTAGGAAATTTCGGTATTGGTTTTTTATGAATCGGGTCAAATAACCCTTCCTTTTGCAAAGTGTTTTTTAATTCTTCATATGCTAAATAAAGGCTGCCAATTCCATCAGGCTGCATTTCTTTTACATATACTTGATACCCTCCACTTTGTTCATAAACCGTTATTTCCCCTCTAATTAAAACCTTCATTCCATTTCCGGGTTTGAATTTTAAAGACTTGTTAGCCCCAGCAAACATTACAGCTTGGATTCTTGCCTTTTCATCCTTAAGAGTAAAATACATATGTCCACGGCTATGTAGATTAAAATTAGAAAGTTCCCCTTTTATCCAAATATCTGATAAGTGAGGATCAACATCAAATTTTCGCTTTATATATTTTGTTAATGCTGTAACAGTTACATATTTTATTTCGCTCATAAAACAACCTCCTTATTCCGTTCTATTACCTAATGAAGGAAAGGACGGAGCAACTACCCCGTCCACAACATCATATAGCTTTTTTCATTCAAACGTACAAGAGGTTTATTTTCTATTCAAAAATTGCTTAGCAGATTGAACCGTATTATGTGCTAACATTGTAATTGTCATTGGACCAACCCCACCTGGAACTGGTGTTACGTAGCTTGCAATCTCTTTTGCTTCATCAAATACTACATCACCACATAATTTACCATTGTCAAGTCTATTCACACCAACATCGATAACAACTGCACCTTGTTTTATATCAGAGCCTTTAATAAAGTTAGCCCGTCCAACAGCAGCGACAAGGATATCTGCTTCCTTAGTATAGGAAGATAAATTATTTGTTTTGGAATGACAATATGTTACGGTTGCATGCTCATTTAAAAGAAGCTGTCCAACAGGTTTACCAACAATATTACTTCTACCGACAACTACAACATTTTTACCAGCGATTTCTACACCTACAGATTTAATCATCTCAACAATCCCTGCTGGTGTACAAGGAAGAAATGTTTCTTGCCCTGTCATCATTCGACCAATGTTAATTGGATGGAAACCATCAACATCCTTTAAAGGTGAAATCTTTTCAACAACCGCTGTTTCATTGATATGATCAGGTAAAGGTAGTTGAACTAATATTCCATGGTATTCATCATTATTATTATAACTTTCAATAACATCTAGAAGTTCTTTTTCAGTTAAGGTTGATGGGAAATGCTCTAATTTAAAGCCAACTCCTATTTCTTCAGATGCCTTTTGCTTTCCCCGAATATATGAAACTGATGCAGGATTATCCCCAACTAAGATAACAACAAGCTTAGGAAGTAATCCTTTTGCTTTTATCTGTTCTACTTCCTTAGCTAGTTCACTTCTCTTTTGTTGTGATAATTGTTTTCCATCAATAATTGTTGCAACCATACCTATTTCCTCCTCTAAATATCAATTTTCTATGTCTTTTTTTATTTTAGAAAGAACACCATTAATAAATTTACTTGATTGTTCATCTCCAAAGGCTTTAGCCAATTCAACTGCCTCATCTAGTGTGACATTCGCTGGGATATCGTGTTCATACTTTAATTCGTAAACAGCCATACGTAATATCGTTTTATCAATATTTGCCAATCGATCAATTGTCCAATTCACAAGATGTGGAGTTATTAGCTCATCAAGTTCTTTTTCATGCTCAATTGTGCCAAAAACAAGAGACTCCATAAATTGATCAGACTTTTGCTCGTCCAACGCATGTACGATTGCTTCATTTGGATCCGTTTTACTTACATTTACTTGAAATAATGCCTGAAGTGCCTTTTCTCTCGCTGTTCTACGTTTCATTCTTTCTTGCTCCTTTAATATATAAAAATTATCTCGAATGTCATAACGTGATCATACCATATCTACTGGTTAGATTCATGTAAAATATCACTTTTTTTATGTATTTTCCGAATAAAAAGCACCTACATCGTTTTAAACATTCGTAATTTTTCGTAATCCTCTATTATCAATATAACCAGACCTACGATTCTTTAACAATGATAATTTTACATTTATCGATATATTTAAAAAAACCAAAGGGAATGAACCCTCTGGTTTTATCTTTCACCCTAGAGTAGACGAGTATAAACAAACTCATCAACAAAAATTACATTTCTTGATCTACTTCTGTTTCTTGTGTTTTTGATTCAAACTGTACACCAACAACATGAATATTAACCTCATTCACTTCTAAAGCAGTCATGTTAAGTAGTGCTTGACGAATATTATCTTGGATTTTTTGGGCTACAGAAGGAATTGATACACCGAAAATCATTACACAATATACATCAATAATGATCCCTTCTTCGGATAAGTCAACTTTTACACCTTTACCGTGATTCTTTTTCCCAAGTCTTTCAGCAACACCTGCAGCAAAATTCCCTCTCATTGAGGCAACTCCCTCAATTTCAGATGCTGCAATACCAGCAATGACCTCAATAACTTCAGGAGCAATCTCCACTTTACCTAAACCATTATAATCTTGATTCATTTCTAAAACATTATTGGTTTCTTTCAAAAGTCAGCACCTCCAATTAATTTTATGAATCCATGACCTTATACATTTCTAAAAACTTCGTGTTAAAATCACCTGAAACAAATTTTTCATGCTCAAGAAGTCTTAAATGAAACGGAATTGTTGTAGAAACACCTTCAATAACAAATTCACTTAACGCACGTTTCATTCGAGAAATCGCTTCTTCTCTAGTCGCACCATATGTAATCAGTTTAGCAATCATTGAGTCATAAAACGGTGGAATAGAATATCCAGGATATGCCGCTGAATCTACTCTAACACCTAGACCGCCAGGCGGCAAGTACATCTCTATTTTCCCTGGAGATGGCATAAAATTCTTTTCAGGATTTTCAGCATTTATTCGACATTCAATAGCCCATCCATTAAAAACAACTTCATCTTGTGTAACTGATAACTTTTCTCCAGAAGCAACTCTAATTTGCTCTTTAATTAAATCAATACCTGTTACCATCTCAGTAACCGGATGTTCTACTTGAATTCGCGTATTCATTTCCATGAAATAAAATTTCTTATTGATATGGTCAAATATAAATTCAACTGTACCTGCACCAGTATAATTAACAGCTGCAGCAGCCTTAACAGCAGCTTCCCCCATTTGCTCACGAATTGATTCATCTAAAGCAGGGGATGGAGTTTCTTCTAATAACTTTTGCAGACGTCGCTGAATAGAGCAATCACGTTCACCTAAGTGAATAACATTTCCAAAGGAATCAGCTAATACTTGAATTTCGACGTGACGAAAATCTTCAATATATTTTTCAATATAAACACCTGGATTTCCAAATGCTGTTGCAGCTTCTTGTTGAGTAATTTCTATTCCTTTAATTAAAGCTTCTTCATCATGTGCAACGCGAATACCCTTTCCGCCGCCACCAGCTGTAGCTTTTATAATTACAGGATAGCCCATTTCATTGGCCAATTGCTTTGCTTGATCGACATTTTCAATAATTCCTCGTGAGCCAGGTACAATTGGCACTCCAGCTTCACGCATTGTTTCTCTTGCAACATCCTTTGTTCCCATCTTCGAAATTGCATCAGCACTAGGTCCGACAAAGATAATATTGCACTCTTTACATAGTTCAGCAAAATCGGCATTTTCCGCTAAAAATCCATAGCCTGGGTGGATAGCATCACTGCCAGTTAACATTGCTACACTAATAATATTTGTAAAATTTAAATAGCTTTCTCTTGAAGATGTAGGTCCAATACAGTATGCTTCATCTGCAAGCTGGACATGTAAGGCCTCTCTGTCTGCTTCCGAAAAAACAGCAACCGTTTCTATATCAAGTTCTTTACACGCTCGAATAATTCGAACAGCTATTTCTCCTCGATTAGCAATTAATAGTTTCTTTATCATGATTAATAGCTCCTTACTCTGGCTTTACAAGGAATAAAGGTTGACCGTACTCGACAAGTTGTCCATTTTGAACAAGAACTTCAACGATTTCACCCTTCACTTCTGCTTCAATTTCATTAAATAACTTCATAGCCTCTACAATACAAACAACTGTATCATTTGTAACCTTTGAGCCTACTTCTACATAGTTACCAGCTTCAGGTGAGGATGCTGAATAAAATGTCCCAACCATTGGGGATACAATTTTATGTAAATTTGCTGTATCAGCCTTTGTAGATTCACCTACTGATTCTTGGACAGGAGTCTCAACAATTGGTGCTTGATTTTGCACAACTTGAGGTTGGATCGCTTCCTGTACTGGTGAAGAAACTACATTGCGAACAATCGTTTCAACTTCTTGTTGTTGTTTTTTTAATTTTAACTTTGAACCCTCGTGTTCAAATGAAAATTCATGAATAGAAGATTGATCAATAAGTTTAATAATTTCTCTAATTTCTTGTATTTTTAGCATGCTTAGGCACCCCTTAATCATATGATCATGCATGAGTAAACATGATCGTAAAATTTATAATCTAGTACTAAAAGTTAGTCTCATAATTACATCTTACGATAAGTTATATAAGAAATTCAACCATTACTATTAACTCCAACTTCTACACCTAGGATAAAATACTTGTTATTCCTATATTTTTTCATTATATACTCACACTAATTTTTTTTCACATTTGGAAATGCGAACGATAATGATCCCCTTTATTATTTACTGCAAACATTTTCACTGGATTAGTCATCTTACTATGTTAAATAATAATATAAAAAGGTCAATCCTCCAAAGGATTGACCTAAAATCTTTATATGTTATTTAAATGTTACAACTACTTCATTCATATTCTCTATTTCATCCTTTACAAGCATCATAATTTTATTAGCAGATGATTTATCATGCTCTTTTGATGCCTTTACAGTAATTTTCACATTATTTCCTTCTGCACGTACTAAGGCATCCTCATATCCTTCAGATTTGATTAAAGTTTCTAGAATTGCTTCCTTGCGCGCTGCTTCATCTAATGCTTCCATTTCATCTTTTGCTTCACTTTTTTCTTCTGCAGAAACTTCACTGCTTGCTAACGTTGTTGCTAATTGCTCTTTTAATTTACTTCTGTCATCATCAAGTTGCATACGTAATTCTTCGAATAGTTCTTCACTAGTAACACTTGAAGTAACTGTTCCTCCGTCTTCAAACTCTTCTGTTTTCACTTCTGTATTCGAAGCAGACTCCTCTTTGTTATCCTCTTCAGCTACAGCAGATTCTTTGTTTTCAGTAGAAGCTTCATCCTTTGTTTCTTCTGCAGCCTCTAAGTTCTCTTGAGCTGTTTTATCCTCTGTTGCTTCCTCTTGTGCAGTATTTTCAGCTGTTTCTTTTTGAGTAGTATTTTCAGCTGTTTCTTTTTCTTCCTCTGTCATAACAATATTGCTAGACCCACCATCAGGAGAAGTAACATAGTAAACTGATAGTACCACCACTAAACTTAACATCGTCAATAACCAAACCGTTTGTTTCTTTAACATCATCTATTCATCCTCCTTCATTTTTTCGATGCTACTGCTACTCGATGACTAGGTACGCCTAGCACACGTGTAACAGAATCTATTATTGTTTTTTTTATGTGAATGTTGTCAGCACCAGCAGCAACAATTAGGACACCACGTATTTCTGGTTTCTTTGTTTGTACAACAATTGGCGCCTCTTTTTCCCCATCCTGGATGATAACAACTTGTTCATCAATCGATTGATCTTCTACTTCCCTTTTACCCCCATCACGATCTGTTTCCTTTGTAACCTGACTCTGAGAAACACTATTTTTTTCAACTATTTTTTGAGCAGTTGAATCAACATTTACTACAACTGATACTTTCCCAACACCCTCTATCGTTTCAAGTACGTCTTTCAGTTGACTTTCGTATTCTTCCTCGTACTCAGAGATGGAGCCGGTTCCTGTCGTTTCCGTTTGAGATTGTTTAAAAACTTCGGTTGTATCCTCTTTCTCAGCTGTAGAAGCAGGTAATGTATTATTTACCGTTTTGTCAGGCGAAAATAGATTGCTAACAATCATGATGGCAACACCTAGTACAAATACTAGAATAAAATAATGATATTTTGATGGTTTTTTAGAATCAGATTGGCCAAGAATAGACTTTAGCTTGTGAAGAAAGCCTTCTTTATTACTCATCTAATGACTCCTCCCCTCCTTCCAGTAGTAGTGTGATTTTTTCTTCTTCTACTTCCCAAATTTCAGCAAGGAATGCTGTCACTTCATTTGGATTTATTTTTGACTGCTCCACATCTGTTTCTAGTTCTTTTGTTGTATCAATTGTTACTGGTTGAACTGTTTCTATTGCTTCTTCCTCTACTGTTTCCTCTGCATTTTCCTTTAGTAGTACTTCGATTTGTGTTAGATCTTTTTGAGAATGAATTTGGTCTGCTTGTTTTGATTCAGAAAGAAGGATCTTATCAATTGTTACATCATATCTTTGCACCAGCTCCTCTTCTGCCATCGTTTTCATTTGGACAGCCATTTGTTCTAAAATATATGCACGTTGTGAAGCTTGTATTTCTTTTTTCTGAAATTCCATTGAATTTTTTATATCAGTTTCTGTCGATGCTGAATTATTTACTTGAAATTGCTCAAGAACATCATTCATATCGGTTGTAAATATCCGAAAGATGGGATTAATGATGACAATGATTAGTAGTAGACTAATAACCATCTTGGCGTATTTCTGCATTGTAGAGTTGGGTAATAACAAATCAATAATGACTGCCAATAAAATAAATACGATGATATTCGTAATCCACTCTGTTAAAAATGCCAACATAACCCCCTCCTTTGATCTTGCAAAAAATCACTAAATCATCTTATCCTAACGCATCATAATCGTTAAATTTCCCGCAGCAATGATAACAGTGAGACAAAGAAAGAACATTAATGAGACGATAGCTAATGCTGCAAAAATATAAATGACACTTTTACTAATAATGTCTAAACACGCAATCACTGGTCCCCCACCTAACGGCTGCAAAATCGATGCTGCAAATTTATATATAAAAGCTAGAGACAGTACTTTGATTGCTGGAAATGCAACAATAATTAGGAGAATAGCAACTCCGATTACTCCAACTGTGTTTTTTAATAAAATTGAGGCACTAATAACCGTATCTGTTGCATCGGTAAACATCCTACCTAGTACTGGGATAAAGTTTCCTGTTATGAATTTTGCAGTCCGGATTGTGATTCCATCCGTTACAGCTGCCGATGCACCTTGAACAGAGATAACTCCTAAAAATATCGTTAAAAATGATGCTAACAGGCCAATGCTAATATTTCGCAAAAGTCCTGCAAGCTGAGTAACCTTATATTGATCTGTAAGTGTACTAACAATATTTAATAGCGCTGCTAAAAATAGTAAAGGGAGAACAATATTACTTATTAACAATCCACTAGTATTCATTAAAAATATGATAACCGGATGAAAAAACGCTGCAGATGCAATACCACCAGAAGATGCCATTAGTGCTAACAATAGAGGAATTAACGCAAGGATAAAATTCGTCATAGCCTGAATCGCCTCATTTGTATACTGAATAGCGACGTGAAAGCTATTTAATGCAATAATAATC
>NZ_CADEPK010000408.1 GCF_902829255.1 Metabacillus niabensis
TAATTAAGATTTATATCCGATTTAAGAATAAGTTTAGAAAAAGGCTATCATCCATTTAAAAATTATCATTGTATTATTCACGTCTATTTTTAAAGCTAATTAAATTTATTTCTGGAGTATTAAATAACCGGAATCCTAAAAAGGAGATGGCTTTACTACTTCCTAACCCTGCACTAACATATTGTTTAGTTTGCTGATATTCCCATAAGCCTTTTACTCGATCTGAAGGAGGAAATAAACCACCATGTTTATAATAAGGCTCTGGTACAAATAATGCTCCAAGAAAAGGTAATCTTATTTGTCCGCCATGATAATGTCCTGCCATAATTAAATCAAAATTATGAAACTTCATATTAGGATTTGCTTTAATTTGGTCAATTTGGATATCAACAATTGGATAATGTGTCAATCCAATAAGCACATCTTGTTCTGTTAAATTGTTTAAGATCGACATATCATTTCGTGCTAATTGCAATGCTTCAATTCCACCTATCTCGCTCTTATTATTCTCTGCCTGTAATGACTTTTTAAAATCCACAAAGTAAACTTTTGAACCTCCTTTTGTAATTGAATAATTCGAATCCAATAATTTTATTCCTCGAGATTCCAATCCTTGTATAAATTCATGTTTTTCACTTCTATTCTTTCTAACATTAAAGCTTTTAACAGGATCAGTATTACCTGGGACAAATAATGCATGCTCCTTATTTCGAATCCCTTCCAATAACATATAAATCGGATCATAATTCAGACTATTTTGATCAGCTAATAAATCTCCCGTTATTACGAGCGAATCATATTGTAAGGAATTAACTAATTCGATCAATTTTATCTGATTCTTCCCAAATTCTTTTTCATGCAAATCAGAAATTTGCAATATTGTAAATCCCTCTAATTCTTGAGGTAAATCTTTAATCAAAACTTCCTCCTCGGTGACAATAATTCGATTATTATCCCAAATTGTATATCCAAAAAGAAACAATACGAACATAAAAATTGCTAGAATCAAGTATCTAATACGTCTTTTCAAGAGCAAAACTCCTTATAATCAGTAGCTCAAAAGAGCCAATAATTAATAATTTGCCTCTAATTGATTACTAACTAAATGTCCAAAAACGCTTCGTTTATCCTTTGCCAATTGACGGTATTGCCCCTTTTGCACAATAACACCTTCATCTAAAACAATTACTTGGTCAGCATGGCGAATTGTAGATAAGCGATGGGCGATTACAATAATTGTCATCCTTCCCTTCAATCTTTCAATAGATTGTTGAATTTTCGCTTCATTTTCAACATCTAGAGCACTTGTAGCTTCATCCAGTACAAGAATCGATGGTTTTCGAAGGATAGCGCGAGCTAAAACGATACGCTGTCGTTCTCCTCCAGATAATTTAATACCACGATCACCTATACGTGTATCTAACCCTTGTGGTAGCTTTCTCACAAATTCAGCTGCAGAGGCAAAATCTAATGCATCCCAAATACTTTCCTCAGTTGCATCAGGCACTAAAAGTAATAAATTTTCCCGAATGCTTGCATTAAAAAGGAATGGTTCCTGAGGTACATAACTTACAGCTTTTCTTAATGCGATAACCATATCGCTTGTTAAAGGAACTCCATCGATGACGATATTTCCCTTTTCCGGATAATTTAATCCCATTAACAAATCAATTAGTGTGCTTTTCCCTGCACCTGAACGACCGACAACTGCGGTCATTTTATTAACAGGAATAGTAAGATTAATATTTTTCAGCGCAAATTCAGATGTAGGATGATAGCGGAATGAAACCTGCTCACAAACCATTTCCTGGGTAATTTCTAGAGGCATAATCTCGTTTAAATTTTCTAAATTTATTTCTTTTGCTTCATAACATTGATTTTGCATCGTTTTTACGGCTTTAAATGCTGGTAGAATCGTTGCCATTTGTTCTAAAGAACCTTGTATCCCTGCAACTCTCGGCCATAATCTTGAAAAAATTAATACAATCATCATTAACTGCGCTACTTGTGCATGAAAAAGATTTATTGCAAAATAAATAAAGATTACGAGAAAAATAGAACTTGCAGTTCGATAATAAAATTGTGTTTTCATTTTCAGCTTTGTATAGTCTACCTGCTCAGTTAATATTTGCTTTGTGATCATTTGATACCAGTTGATTCTTGACTGTTCTAATGTATTGCTTTTTACATCCTTAATGCCGTTAATTTGTTCTGTTATCCCGGCTAAATGCTCTTTTCCTAAATGATAGTTCCGCTGACCTAGTGCAATAGATGTTTTTAAAAACTTCCGATTCAACACTAATAAAATAATTCCACACAGTAAAACAAATAAAGTAATTGCCGGAGAAAGGAAAAAAGCTAGACCAATTTGGATCAACGTGAAAATCAGAGATGACATAAATTGTAGAAACGATTGCGTACCTGAGCTTGTTCGAACGATTTCAGTTGTTAATATATTGATAAGATCAGATTTTCTATTTTTTATAAAAAAGTCCCAATTTGCTTGCAAAATAGCACGATATGTTTCAACACGTAAATATCGAAGAAACCCATGCTGTATTTTAGCGTTTTGTACAGTAATCATTCGTTGGAAAAAGTTATGACTAATGACAATAAGTAAATACAAACATAAAATAACCGCTAAGCCAGCTTCAGTTGGGACATCTTGTAGAAATGAAAAAAGGCTTATGACAGATTGTCCACTTGGTTCGACCTCAATTACACCACTCATGCTTATCATTGGAATTAATAGCAAAATTCCAATTCCATCTAACAAACTAATACATACCATTGCAAAAAAATTAACGAATAATTTCTTGCCTGCGAACGACTGGATTTGCCTTAAAAAATAAAAAAGATCTGACATTGCTTGTTCCTCCTAGGGTTATACATGCTTCCTAGCTCTTCGCCAAGCACATAAAAAAGGACGTAAAGGAAAATAAAGAAAATGCATCCTTTTTGGTAATGGTAGAGTTTCCGCATCTTCTGAGAAAGGAAATAGTAAACTTATTATAAATAGTAGTTTTTGATTCATCGATTTTAGAGAAAACAAATGCCTCGAATGGTATGATGCCACTTCGTCTGGTAGAGGCTCTGTATGAAGGTTAACCATTCTTTCAAGATAAAAAATTGCATCTTGTGCTAATTTACGAGAACGTCTTTTATTTACTAAAAACTTGATTTCATGTGGATACTTAGTATGTAGGAGAGAATTGGATAGTAGAAGCGCCTGACCCGCTATGTGTGTTAACTGATACTTACGTAAAAGATGCTTCACTAAATTCCAGTCAATATCTTTATGTAAGAGATAATGAATATCTAGTAGCCACCTAAGTCTTGACCAACCATGACGAGAACCATGTGATATTAAAAAGACAAACAAATCTTCTTTCCCTAAATAAAAAACATTTGTGTTCGTTAAGTTACTATTTCTTTTCCTTTTCCATAATTCATTAAAGCTTTGTTCAGCATTTGGTCCTGGATTTAACCTCCAATGAATTTCAAGTTTTATTCTCTTTTGAGGATGATAAAACGTAAAATGATGATGTCTCCACTTCCAATCATTTAGGACAGACTTAATATAATCATTTTTTATATAACCCATTTCCATTAAAATTTTTTCAGCTCTCTGAAGATCTTTTATCTGAATAAGAAAATCCAAATCACTTGAAGTACGTAGTGAAATATCACCATACAGATCATGGGCAATGACCGGACCCTTTAAAAATAATATCTTAATAGCCTCTTCAGAAAATAATCGATTTATTAAGTCTATCTCCGCGCTTAATTTAAGCATCATAAATGTGTTTTGTCGGTATTCAATTTCGAATTCTTGTATTATTTCTTTTGGAACTATAAATTGATCAACATCTTTTATTTTTTTATATAATACTGGAAAAACACGATGGTGTTTAGCCTGTTTTATAAAGCTTTTCCAATGGAAAGAGGACAATGTTCTTGTTGGAATAGGACTATAGCTATTTTGATTCCTTAAAATCTGTAAAATAACATTAAGCTCATTTGGGATGCTTGCTATATCAAGTTGAATTTTCTCCACAATCCTTGCCTCCAATTTTTTTGGCGAATTTCCCTACTATCGTGAACTTATCTTTTCCTTCAAAGCCTGTAACAATATAAGGCCCGCTTCGCAGCCAAGCATGGGCAATTAACTTTCCGTTTTCCTCTCTTGCTGTACCAAGATATAGCGTACTTTCTATTCCTCGTTTTTCTAACATTTTCATCGCAGCAAATGCCTGAACTAAACATTGACTTTCCCAAAAGGTATACCTATTCATAATTCGAATTGCTTGGGATATTTTTAATAATTCCTTTTCTCTATTTGGCATAGGTAAATAGGTTGTTTCATCCATTTGAAGTCCTAGAGAAGGTGCCACATTCGAAAATGGTAATCTTTTCAAATACCATCCTAATGCTAAATAAATATAGGATTCTACAAGAAGACATTTCATCCTCCAATCCATAGCAATCAAAATTTTCAACTTTGCAAAAGGTCTCCATCTCTTTATAATGTTGAATTTCACATTATGCTACCTTCTTTTATTTCGATTAATTCTTCTTTCTTAAGGGATTCTAGAAATGATAGTACCTGTTGCTCACATTCACCTCTGTCGACATCATAATTATTTACTAAAGAGTCTACTAGCTCAAGATAAGAAATTGGTTTTTCAATTAAGTCCCAAATTACTCCTCCAATTTTCCCCAAATTATAATATTTCCCATTTGAAATGCTTAACATTACTTTTTCTCCATCCATATTACTTACAATATTTCCTTCTTTTTGCTTTATATAAAAGGGGCCTTCAAATATATCACCCATATATTATTTCCTCCTCATTACATGTCGATATAATCATTTCTGTTAAATCATAGGCTGTAAATCTTTGCAGTGGACGTTTGATTCTAAAAAGCTTAACAGCTTCACATATGGTTGTAGAGGTATGAAAATGCCATTGCAACAAACCTGCTGGTACAATAAAAAAGTTCCGGTATGTATGATTAAATATTGTTTGTAGCCTCTCTAGTTTATGTATTTGGTAGATTCCTAACTTCTCGTCTTCATTTTTTACAAGCTCTATAATACCTGCTAATGGCAAGGGCTTATCTACAAACTGCTCGCTTACTGGGATTGCATACTTCTTTTCTCTTTCAAATATAGGACGATATAATTTGGAGTCCATCCCAAACTTATTAATACTTTCTTGCCACAGCTTTTGCTGAGGATAGGCAGCACTAACAATAGGTACATTTCTATCATTAAGAGAAACCGAAATTACATCATCACTAATAAAACGATATCCTTGCCTTAAAAAAGCAGCTGCAGTTGTTGATTTTCCAGCGCCAGAATCACCAACTATAGCGTACGCTTTGCCGTTAATCTCAATTGCACTACCATGTAAAGGAAGAATTCTTCTTTGCATTAATAATGCACCCATACACGTACCTAATAGATAAAGTCGAATTAAGTCTTTCCTATCCTCTGAAATAGGAGAAACTATTATCTGTTTTCCTTCTTGAATACAATAAATAGCAACATTAGGCACTTTAAAAAGCCAAAATTTTTCTTTAATAACAAAAATTCTATCTGAATCCCCATATTCTAACCAAATTTCAGTTAAATCCTCCTCCTTTATTGTTACATCGATATACCGACTAGTTTGTATATTTATTAGTTCTGGAAAATCAATTTCACTACTAAATGTTAGACCAAATGCATAGTATAATCCCTGTCTTTCCACTTGCTTCATAATACCCCCCCTTTGTAAAACAACACCCTAAAACACGTTCAATATAATGAACATTTTATTAGTGAGAATTTAATTATCAGGAATGAAATTACGGAATTCCCATTATTTTATTCTCTATAAAGAACACCTATAGATTCAAATTACCATTTTTTATTAAATGTGTCAATAAGCAGGGGGAATATAATATTATCTGGCGAAGAGGTTAGAGGATAATGGTAAGGACATATGTACTTTGTTCAATGTTTTAGTTCCTCATATAAAATTTTCTTTCATTTTACATGAGGAACTAAATAAAGAGATGTTAGCTAACAGGAGGATCCCAAATGTCAAAATCATGGCTCGTTACTGTATCAACTTGTGTAGTACCTTTACCTCCATACGTATGACTAACATCAAGAATTTCCAATGTAGGCTTTTCCCATTGCGCTTTTAATTGCATCATCATTGTTCACCCCCTTTCAATTTATTAAATAAATTCCTTCTTCATAAACCGGTGAAAAATTAATCCTCGTATAGCTACTTTTACATGGAAATCTACAGCAAGCTCCGTTAATGGCTTTTCCTTTAATTTTTGTACAGCTAATTTCAAAACATCAATGTTGAGGTATTCCTTTGTCATTGAGTCAGAAATAACGTTATGTATTTCATTCAATATTTCTTCCTTAACCGATAACATTCGTTCAATCCAATCAGCACTTTGCATACCTCGAATATTTTGACTTAATCTGACTTCATCTGGTAATCTATTTTTAGTCACTCTTCTAATGAGAGAGCGATCAATCCCATGTTTTATATATTGATCAACTGGAATCGCTAAACAAAATTTAATTATTCTCGGATCATTTGTAGGATCTCTTTCTAAAGTTCCATATCTTAGAGATAGTTTCGTTCCAACTACCCCACTCTTATTCCAATAATATGGTTGTTCAAAATGATTTCTCCGTGTCTCAAATGAATTAAAATCCTTGCCGACATTATTATTTTTTAATTTAAGAAAAACCTGACTTTTTTCTGCAAAACTATGATTAATTAATTGGGGTAAACGAGAATGATTTTGTCCGTAGCTGCCTTTTCGTTTTGATAATGCTCTAAGGGTAATCATAGATAATAATCTTTTCTTA
>NZ_CADEPK010000409.1 GCF_902829255.1 Metabacillus niabensis
TCAGGATCCTTTTCAGCTAGCGTTAAATGATTATCAAGAACAATTTATCGTCTATTATAAAAATGTTGTAGAAAAACAATTGGAACAACTTCTAAAGTCAATTGATAACCAAGTGGACGAAGGCTATAATGCATTATTTGCGATTGATTCTGTGGATATTGAACAACTAAAATTGCAGGAAAATCAAATAAAAAATGTCATAACAATTCTATCTTCATGAATTTATTATGATACAATCAATTCACGTGATTTTTTTACAAATATAATTGGGTGCTTTAATTCCTAATAAACAATCAATTACTTTGAAATGATTTATAAGATAGTATGTGAAAAAGAAATCAGCATGAAAAAATGAAATGGGGAGAGAAGATGAAGAAAGACGCGTATCATGTTTGTGCGACATGTATTCATTTTCGTGCCTTTCGAAGTAATAGCAAGATGAAATACATTTGCAACAGATTATTGTACGAAACGAAACCTTCCTATTCCTTTTCATGCTGGGAACCGAAGGAACACGTTAAAAAATTAATGAAAAAAAGAGGTGGCCATAATGAGTAATGTGCATGAAGCAATTTCTCAGCACAGTAAAAAGCAGCATCAGCATATTCAATCATTTTTAAAATTAGAGGCAAAACGTGAGGCGTATATTGAAGAAGCGATTCAATTATGTTTAAATTCTCTTCCCTTTGAGGTGAATAAAATAAATCAAGTAACGACGGAAATAAATCATTTAGCTTCAAAAGGAATTGTACCTACAAGAAAGTTAGTAACAAAGGAAATGGTTCAGGAATTTGTAAGACGTAAATATGGAAAATAAATGGATCTAACAATTTCTAATTCAATTTAGGAGTGAACGTTACTTGAGAGGGGAAAGATAAAACAAGGTTGAATATCCAATTTGACCTTGCAGATTTATCGTTGATTTGGAACGGAAACATGAGACTCTTGCTAGATAAGCGTCTCAAAAGGATAACCCACAGTCGCTTAGATTATAGGAGCTCCCGGACCGCTCGCGGAAAGCGAATATCTGTAGCGGAAATCAACAACAATGTTTAACATAGCAAAACAAAAAAATCAAAAGGTGTGATTTCTTAGTGGGACGTGTCAAACTTGGAAATGCAAACGCTCAACGTAACAATAATAAAAAGAAGAAAAATGGTTTTAATACAGAGTTTGAATCCTATGCTCAGCATGAAGCGATGAAAATGAGCAATCAAAAAAAAGAAGACTAATGACGTACAATCCACTATCGTTTGTAATTATAAACGGTAGTGGATTTTTTTGTTGTATGTATGTTTTCTTATTAGAGCAGAGTATGTTAAACTCTAGCAATAACGCTTTACGATATAAGATGTGAAATACGAGACACGTCATTCTGATTTTTAAAAAATGAAAAGAATGGTTGGATTGAAATTCCACCTAATTATATGATGAGATATGATATGATAATAGTAGAGTTAGTTGAGAGAGGAGAAAAAAATGCTTAAAGAAGACAATCATTTATTAATCGTAGACGGAATGGCTCTACTTTTCCGCTCATTTTTTGCAACATCTGTTTATGGAAACTTTATGGTAAACAGTAAAGGGATACCAACAAATGCAGTGAACGGCCTATTAAAGCATCTCATAGCTGCAATTGAATATGTAAAACCAAGCCATGTCGTTTGCTGTTGGGATATGGGGAGCAAAACATACCGCAACAATATTTTTTCAAATTATAAAGCAAATCGACCTGAAGCACCAATAGAATTACAACCACAATTTGATTTAGCAAAAGAAGTTGTTAAAGCTTTGGATATTCCGAACATTGGTCTAGAAGGCTATGAAGCGGATGATTGTATTGGAACTCTTACTAAAACATTTGAGGCTGATATGAGAATTACCATCCTAACAGGTGATAGAGATATTCTTCAACTATTAAATGACCAAGTAAATGTTCTCATATTTCAAAAAGGGATTGGCAATTATAAACACTACACAAAGCAATTATTCCAACAGGAATTTGAAATTGAGCCAGAAATGCTTATTGATGTAAAAGCTTTAATGGGAGATTCAAGTGATAATTACCCAGGAGTAAAAGGGATAGGGGAAAAAACAGCCTATAAGCTTGTTTCAAAATATAAATCAATTTCATCGCTATTAGACAATATAGACGAATTAACAAAGGGACAAAGAACTAAAATTGAAAATGATTTAGAAATGCTTCATCTTTCAAAACAACTTGCTGAAATTAATTGTCAAGCTCCGATAGAATGTAACCTAGAAAATGCGCAATTAACAATTAACGAAGAGAAAGCATTTTCGATGATTGAAGATCACGAATTAAAAGGGATTCAAAATCTCTTGAAGAATATAACAAGTGTAAGAGAGGCAATTTAATGCCTCTTTTTACTTTGTATTTTTTTTCTTTGCAGCATTTTCTAATTTACTTTTTGGTTCAGTTGAAAACTCAACATCGTCACCATGTCCTTGAGGGTTGACTCCATGAGCGACCTTCCCACGGTTATTCCCCTTGTTTTTACTACTCATCTCTAACACCTCCATTATAATTATTTCCCTTTTTTAGTTAATACATCCTAGGTAAAAAATGATAGAATCTACCGACATTTTTCGATATGATAAGAATATATCCTTATTATGATAGGTGGAACAAGGTTGAGTAAAACGTTTAAATCTTTTACAGAGTATATTGATTATTTATCGTCAAAAGGTTTTTCATTTGGAATCGAGGAGTTTGGGTTTATCGAATTTGGTAAAAACTATACAGGATCAACGGATCAAGTAGTCATTATCGCTTTAGAATTGACATTAAAAATTCAACGTGAATTTGATGGCGCATTTTTTATATCATTGTTAGAAAAGTTTAAGCAAGAAAACATCGCAAATAAAAAACAAGCAAAAAAACATCTTGAGGAGTTAAATATCATTTAAAAAACCTCTGGAGAACCAGAGGTATCTTACATACTAGGTTTATGTTTTATTAAAAATCCCTTGATTTTTTTAAAATCAGGTAGGTCTGTTACAATCATAGCAAGAAAAATAAATATACATCCAATTAACCCATTTTGAGTTAATCGTTCATCGATCACGACATACGCAGTTATTGCTGCAAAGACGGGTTCCATTGCAAATATTAATGCTACTCTAGCAGCTGAAGTATGTTTCTGAAAAGTTGTCTGGATAAAAAAAGCTAGAGCTGTCGCAAATATAGAAGTAATAGTTAATGCAATGATAACCTCCTTATTAAAAATATTTGTGAAAGAAAATTGTGTGCTTCTTTCGAAAAGAAAAGAACTTATAAAGCTGAAAATCGATACTGTTCCTAATTGAGCAATTGTTAATGGTAATGTTTTATGTTTCCCTGAATACTTACTAGTTAAAATAATATGTAAAGCGAATGCGACTGCACATAATAAAGTGAGGACATCACCGATATTCATATTTTCAATATCACCGACAGTAAGAAAATAAAGACCAGCTGCTCCTATAATGGAACCGAGAAAAATCACGAATTTTGGCTTTTCTCGTAAAAGCCAAATTGAAAGCAATGGCACGATCATCACACTAAGACCAGTAATAAAGCTTGATTTTGATGATGTTGTGTATAATAATCCAACCGTTTGCAGTCCATACCCTAAAAATAAAAAGAATCCTAAAGATATTCCCGATTTTAGAAGTTGAAAAGAAAAAAGTGTGTGTGATTTTTTCCTCATAAAAATCATTAATATTAGTGTTGCAATGAAAAACCGAATACCATTAAATAAATTTGGTGGTAGGAGTTGTATTGCATTTTGGACAATGACAAATGTCGCACCCCAAATAAACGCCACGAATAATAAGCAGCTATCTGCTACAATTGTTTTTTTCAATGATGTCACGTCTTTCTATTTTTAGTATCTATTGATGTAAAATAGCTTTTCTCGCAAGTTGATCAGCTACTTTATTTTCACTACTAGGAACCCATTTAAGAAAAAATAACTCAAATTGTGTTGACAGTTTTATTACTTCCTCTAATAATGGGGCATATGCCTTATTTTTTACAAATTGTTTTTCAAATGCTTGGTTAACAAGTTGTGAATCTGTTCGAAAAGAAACAATTTTAAATTTTTTTTGGAGACATATTTCTAATCCTTTAATTAAAGCGTGAAATTCTGCTTCATGATTAGTCATAATTCCAAGTGGTAAAGAATACTGTTCATTATTGCCGTTTCCTTTAATAAAAACGCCAGCACCGGATTTTCCAGGATCACCCGCACTAGCTCCATCTATATACACTTCAATCATGCAACAATACCTCTCCTTAGTTTTTAATGTTTAATTTAAATGAAATCGATGGTAAAATAAAAAAATGCTTAAAATATAAAGAGAAATGCTAAGGGAAATCGAATATGATTATAACATATTGATAACATTAGATAATAGAAAGAATAGCTCTTTGCTTTCTTAAATTTTGTATCTTTTTATTAAGTTACCGTTTTGTTAGCACCTTAACAAAAACTTGTCACACTCATCTATGTAGGAATCACGCAATTCGCTACAATAAATTGGTGCCAAAACAACAATCTTTTAGAAAATGCTTAAAATAAAGAAATAGCTGTCTGATAATTTGATTTTACTCTAGGAGTGACGTAATTGAATTATAAAATAGAGTGGACTTACGAAACGAAAAGAAAGCATCGCACTAACCTCTATACAGATTATCTTTCATTAAATGAAGCAATCACTTTTGCTGATGATTTTGTTCAAACTGGCAGGGCAAAAGAGTTATCAATTTTTTCGGAGGATGGCGGAAGCTGGACTTTAAAAGAATTAAAAAAATTTAGAGATATCGTGAAGGATGAACCTCATGATGTCATAGCCTATTTTGATGGAGGATATCAAAAGGATACGAGAATTGCTGGTTTTGGTGTAGTTATTTATTATACACAAAGTGGAAACCAATATCGTATCCGAATGAATGAAAGGGTAGAAGGGCTTACATCAAATAATGAGGCAGAATATGCAGCATGTCTTTTTTTAGTTAATCTCCTCGAAGAGAATGAAATAATAAAGCAAAAAGTGAAAATAAAAGGTGATTCTCAAGTAGTTCTTAATCAGCTTGCAGGCGAATGGCCATGCTATGAAGCGGAATTTACAACATGGCTGGATAAAATAGAAAATAAATTGAAAGAATGTCAAATTACACCTAAATATGAGCCAGTTTCTAGAAAAGAAAATAATGAGGCTGATAAACTTGCGACACAGGCAATAAATGGTGTAGAGATAAAAAGC
>NZ_CADEPK010000410.1 GCF_902829255.1 Metabacillus niabensis
CAATAAAGGCTAATGATAAATAAAGAAATACAATGAATCATTAATTCATTTGTTTCTGCATTTATTTTCCTTTTTGCAAAAGCATTGTTTATTTTCGGTACTCGTTGTTTCCATTTTTCAAATAGTAGCGGAACATATTTATTAGGTGATTCCCAAGGCTTTTCTTGCTGAGATTGAAGGACTAACATGTCATAGTAAAAAGGTTCATGATCAATCGTTTCTGAAATATTCAAACAAGAATAGTCCAGAAATGTCTCTCTATTTTTAAAAAAAGGATCGTAACGAAATGAAACAGGAATATCATATTTCTTTTGCTGATCATTTTCAAGCATGCTTTTTTTCCTTTTTCATTCTTTTTTGCCCTTCCCGACAAAGATGAAGCAATGGACAAATATCGCACTTTGGAGATTGTGCCTTACAATGGTATCGCCCGAAGAAAATCAAACGATGATGTGTTTGTGACCATTCATCTTTAGGGATTTTCCGCATGAGTGTTTTCTCTACCTCAAGTACAGAGTCCTTCCAGCGACAAATTCCTAATCGTTTGCTTACCCTTTCAACATGTGTATCTACTGCTATCGCTGGTACTCCAAATGCAACCGAAACAACTACATTTGCTGTTTTTCTCCCAACTCCAGCTAATTTAGTTAATTCTTCATGCTCTCTTGGTACTTCACCATTATATTTTTCAATTAATGTTTCACAAAGGCTTCTTATGTTTTTCGCTTTATTCCGATATAAACCAATTGACTTAATATCTGACTGTAATTCTTCTAATGAAACAGCTAAATAATCTTCTGGTTTTTTATATTTTTTAAATAGGTTTTTTGTTACCTTATTAACAAGTGCATCCGTACATTGTGCTGAAAGTGCAACAGCAATGACAAGCTCAAAAGGATTTTCATGAACTAATTCACAATGTGCATCTGGGAACATTTCAGCAAATGTATCTAAGCATTCTCGAATTTGTACTTTAGTTAGCATTATTTCACCTTCTTTTTATAGTATCGAATAAAAAACAATCTATTTGCGTACACAAAAAAGAGCTATCTCTAGCTCTCAAGCCAATTATAAAATGGTACTTTCCTTTTATATTCCTCTTGATTTTGCTGAACAGAGTTATTATTCGCTTGATGCTGCCTAAATTTTTTCGAATGATTTCGCGCCTGTTCTATCGTTCTAATTCCATTCTTTTTCCATTCAAACAGAATCCTATCGATATATCGAAAATTAAGCTTACCTGACATAACAGACTCCCTTAGTGCCGCTTTGATAATAATTGGGTCATAATCCTCCTGATCAAGCCATATCGCTAATGTTTCACACTCAATTGGTGATAAAGGTCGACCGAATTCATTCTCAAATATTGTATATAAATTTTCGTCAGCTTCTTTGTTTTTTTCTCGATTTTTTTCCTGCGATAAAAAGGTATAAAGTTTGTCCCATAATGGTTTTAAGGAGTAATTTTCAAATAGAATCGTATTTTCTTCACACTCTTCAATTGATAAAAATCCTCTTTGAATTAAACTTCTTAAGATCGAGGTACAAGTAGAAGTGGAGATTGACATGTGTTCTGAAAGCTCTGTCGGCGTAGGAAATTGATTTCCCATTTGCTTAAATTGTTGCACTTGTAAAAGCACCATTAGTTCTTCTTCATTTAAGCCTAACTTCGAATAATGTTGAAATAAAATAACAGGAATTGATACATTTCCTGTTTCCTGTAAATAAATAAATTGTTCCTTATTCATCAAACACACCTCAATTGTAAGTATAACATGTCAGGACGAAACATTGAACATAATCAGCCTCGGTTGTTTTTGGCAACTGAACGAAAGATGACTTAATAAATAATAGTAATATTAATCAATAAAATCGAACTAGTTGAATATACTTATTTTTCTCCTCCTATAAACCATATAAAAAGGCTGCTTCAATTGTAAGTTAATTGAAACAACCTTTATACATAAATTATTATGGATATAATCGATTTAATAAACGTGGGAATGGAATCGTTTCTCTTACATGTTCTACCCCGCTAATCCATGCTACAGTACGCTCAAGACCTAATCCAAAGCCTGAGTGAGGGACTGAACCATACTTTCTTAAGTCTAAATACCACTCATATGCCTTCTCATCTAATTGATGCTCCTCAATACGCTGCTTTAATAATCCGACATCATGAATACGTTCAGAACCTCCAATAATTTCTCCATATCCTTCAGGAGCAATTAAATCTGCACATAAAACAACATCTTCTCTATTTGGATCTGGCTGCATATAAAATGGCTTTAAGCTTGTTGGGTAATGTGTAATAAATACTGGCTTATCATAAGCTTCAGCTATTGCTGTTTCATGTGGAGCTCCGAAGTCATCTCCCCATTTAATATCATTAAATCCTTTTTCATTTAAGAACGTTATTGCTTCATCATATGTGATTCTTGGGAATGGAGCTGTAATTTTCTCTAACTTTGAAATATCTCTTCCAAGAGTATTCAATTCCAGCTTGCAATTTTTTAGTACATTTTGCACAATAAAAGAAACATATGCTTCCTGTACTTGTAAATTATCCTCAAATTGATAAAATGCCATCTCTGGCTCGATCATCCAAAATTCAATTAAATGACGACGTGTTTTTGATTTCTCAGCTCTAAATGTTGGACCAAAGGAAAATACTTTACCAAGTGCCATTGCAGCAGCCTCCATATATAACTGCCCGCTTTGAGAAAGGTATGCATCTTCATCAAAATATTTCGTATGGAATAATTCTGATGTTCCCTCTGGTGCACTTCCTGTAAGAATTGGTGGATCCACCTTTACAAATCCTTCATTATTGAAAAATTCATATGTAGCTCTAATGATTTCATTTCTAATTTTCATCACTGCATGTTGTCGCTTAGAACGCAACCATAAATGACGGTGATCCATTAAAAATTCAGTACCATGCTCTTTAGGAGTTATAGGGTAATCAGTTGATTCTGAAATTACTTCTACATTTGTTACACCTAGTTCATATCCAAATGGTGAACGAGTATCCTCTCTTACCGTACCTGTCACATATAAAGAAGTTTCTTGTGTGATTGATTTAGCTTTTTGGAAAATCGCTTCCTCTACCTCTTCTTTTACAACAACACCTTGAATAAACCCTGTGCCATCTCTTAACTGTAAAAAGGCAATCTTACCGCTAGAACGTTTATTTGCAAGCCAAGCACCGATTCTGACTTCTTGTCCAACATATTTTCCTACTTCTGCAATTGTTGTTTTCACTAACACTTTCCCTCCAAAACTCCGATGTCTAATCAATTATGTACTAA
>NZ_CADEPK010000411.1 GCF_902829255.1 Metabacillus niabensis
AATTTATAGTTATCTTCCATTATATTCTTATATTCGATTGTACTGTTCCATATATTCACCTGTTTTTTAGTGATAAAAACGGCTGCCCTAGATATTGTTACCATCAGCTTATTATAATGATTAAAAAGGAATCTTCCTATCAATTTTTTCGATTGTTTCATAAATCTACGATCATTATATGTTATCATTTGGTAATAAGAGGAAATGTCATATAACGGAGGAATTTCGATGGAGAATTCAAAGAGCCACTATTTAAGAAGGGTAAGACTTGAACGTGAACGAATTCGTTCTTTTAATACATATCCCTTTCATTTACCGAGCATTAAAACGTTGGATGAATTATCGCTTCATCCAAATGTAACCTATTTTGTCGGTGAAAATGGGATGGGAAAATCAACCTTATTAGAAGCAATTGCCATTGCTGCAGGGTTTAATCCAGAAGGAGGTTCATTTCATTTTAACTTTACGACCTATGACTCTCACTCTTCACTAGAACAGTATATTAAACTTGTAAAAGGAATCCAAAAGCCAAAGGATGGATTCTTCCTTCGTGCAGAAACCTTTTACAATGTCGCAACGCACATTGAAGAATTAGATCGTGAACCAGCACCAGGTGGGCGAATTATTGATTCATTCGGAGGAGTATCACTTCATGAGCAATCACACGGTGAGTCATTTTGGGCTACATTTATGAATCGCTTCCGGGGCAATGGCATTTATCTCTTAGATGAGCCTGAGGCTGCCTTATCACCTATAAGACAGCTATCGATGCTAGCACATATTCATGAATTAGTCGGTCAACAATCACAATTTATTATTGCCACCCATTCTCCGATCATTATGGCATATCCGAATTCGAAAATTATCGAATTTACAGACGAGGGTGCAAAGGAAACAACACTCGAAGAAACGAGCCACTATCATATTATGAAGCAATTTTTCGATGATAGAAATAGAATCCTCCACCATCTATTCAATGAATAACCAAATACAAATAATAACCAGCCTGTAGAAGTCCTATCCAAATTTGTTTCATACAATTACAGGCTGAATCCTATTTAAGGACTATGAATTACTTTAAGAAAATAATCCCTTGATAAAACTGACTATTGCATTTCCAACAAAAAACTTTGCAACAAAGGTGACCCCCATTATGAAGAGACCAAATACGATCGTTACCACTTGTTTTCTATCAGTAGACATTGTCTTACCCCCTAAACAATTTCATCTCTATTCCTCAAAAGATAAATTTGTCGGCTCATCTAGTAGGTAACCTGAAAAGTCTAAATTTGTAGTCGGAATCCGTTCATCAACTTCCTCAAACTTTAGCTCATCGATCCATACTTTCCCACTTCCTGAAAGCAATACGCCAAAGGCAATAACTGCACTATTTTCAGGTACATCTAAAACAATGCTGTAATGAT
Organism: Metabacillus niabensis; assembly: GCF_902829255.1. Lineage (GTDB taxonomy): Bacteria > Bacillota > Bacilli > Bacillales > Bacillaceae > Metabacillus > Metabacillus niabensis. The sequence continues at coordinate 1,425 of NZ_CADEPK010000411.1, forward strand.
TCCATTCATTATTACCTACAATCGGCCGATCCCCCATGTTATCAAATTGCAATACATCCCCTAGAGAATCATCAACCCGCATCCAAAATCCACAATATCCATTAACATCTTGTGATTTTAAAAAGCCTGATAATTTTAATCGTTTACCAACGAATTTCTCTGCTTTAAATTGCTGCATCATTGTGGCAAATTCATTATGAGATTCAACTGTAACTGATTTTAAAAATCCTGATGCCTTCCCTTTATGAAAGATTTCTCGATCAATTCCCATTTTATAATTAAATGGATGACTACCACTTAATTGCCAGCCTTTGATGAACTGTTCGTTTTTCAACATAACTTCCTCCCTTTGAATAGTTAATTTGCTCATAATTTTCCGATACTGTCCTGGTGGTAATTGATAATATTTTTTAAAGGACCGAGTAAATGATTCTTGAGATTCAAACCGATAATACAGAGCAATATCAATAATCTTTTCATCCGAATAAAGCAACAGATTGGCTGCATTTGCAATTCTTCGATAGCGAATATATTCAGATACAGTGACACCAACCTCTTTTTGAAAAATGCGGTGATAGTGAAACTTTGAAAATCCAGCATGCTGGGCAGTGCTCTCTAAGGATAGTTCTTCATGTAAATTTTTCTCAATATATTCAATTGTCTCTTGTATGATAGGACTGTAACTCATTTCCGAACCTCCTTACCATTAAGATAACAAAAGAAACAAGTCTTTTTTTGATTTATCTTGCTTTGTTTAAACCTCTTCAAAATCAATCTTTCAACATAAAAAAAGAGAGGGGTACTCTCCCTCTTTCCTTGATAAACCACAGTCTTCAAGCTCTTATACAAGTTCTCCACCATGCATGGAAAACAAGAAGAAATCCTCTTTATCTGTAATAAACCAGCCATCAAAATTAGAGCTTGCATGAAACACATCTAAAAATAGATTTCCAAATTGCACGATGAGAAGTGGACATTGTTCGAGCGCTTGAACACCTTCAATTTTTTTGCCAACTAATAGGTCTTTGATTGTCTTCCATTCTCTCTCGTTAGATTGAATATCTGTTTCTCCTAACAAGATTCCATCAGCATCACGAATTCTCCATGGGCATTCAATTTTAATTGATCCTTTTTCCAGCTCAATGAGAAAATCGGTCTTTGTATCAATTGCGATAACTCCTTGTCCAATTATACGTTCAAAGGAAATTTCACTCATTTTCAAATGCCATAGCTTACGTGCATGTGCAATAATCATTTCATTCAAATTATCACTTGTATAGCCATGAATATTATCCCCATACTGGAAATCATCAATTATATCGCTAATTTCCTACCACTTCTGCTGTTCCACAAATAACTCATTTTCAATGATGCATTCATAAATCTCTTTAACAATCGAAATAGCATGTTTATTCGGCTGTAGCAACTGTGAATGAAGCTGTTTCAAATGGTAGTCTAAGCATTGTTTTTTCGAAGGCGATTCTCTATGTATTGCCTTCATGGCAGCTGCAAACATCTCCTCGATTTCAAATAGATTGAGCTCCCGATTCATTCCCATACTAGCTAATTTATTAATCTCAAGTACATCCATATACAAATAAGCGATTGCCCAATCTACATAATCAGATGCCTGTACAGTATTTGTATATTTCTTATAATACAATTCTAATAATTCGATCTTGTTCCCCTCCTAATATTTAAATACTGACAGTTAGATTCAAAAAATTCATCCCTACATGTCGACAAACATTGAGACTCTTCATCAATGATCCTTATGGTGTGTTTGATATATAATAAATGTGAATCTTTTACAAAAGGTGTGATTTACCTTGAACCTTCTTACTAATTTTATCGCCATCATACTCAGCCTGTAATGGTTTAATCGTTCTTTGGGGACTTTTACAGGCTGAGCCTTATCCCAAGGAGTGTGATGGTAAATGAAACCACATCATAAAAATCGAGGTCGTGCCTATTATCGGCACCATAGAAAACGAGTCATTCATCGTAAAGTAAAAATCGCAAAACAAACTGGATGGCGCTCTCGTTTCCCTGGATATTTTGCGAAAGGGAAAGTACATTGTTCCTGCCAGATGTGTTCGCAAAAGACAAATGCAGATGGATTTCCACATTCACAACTGATTCAATTGGAACGATTGAATCGCCAATTATCCGATTATTTTAGTAAAGGGGAATAATTCCCATTATGAAGAGCTAGGTAGCTTCCTGCTCTTCTACAGGTTTATTTCGACTCATAAAAGCCAGATGACACTACTCTCCTCATCACTTTTCCTATCAACAGCGTCAACTTTACTACTTTATTAGAATATACACAGATTCTATTCTCTAAATCAACAAAATTCCAAATATAGTAAATTTCATATTTAAGTTTAGAGAAAAGTATAAGATAATAGAAAATAGAATACCATACCTCGCAAACAAAATATCCCTTAAAATAAGGAGACCTCTAACATGAGAAACAGATTCTTTAAAGGAGCTTTCATTCTAACGGGCTTTCTTCTCGTAGCTGCATGTAGCGATAAAGGCAAAGAAATCGAGACGAAACCAGTTGAACTCCCAATCATTAAAGGAAATGAAGTTGAAGTTGGAAATAAGCCGTTAATTGAAGCAAACTATCAGCATATTGTGATAAAAAATGTATCTTATAAGCTCATTCATGAGAAAGACTCAGCAATCATCCGAATTCTAGATACCGAGATTTTCGACATCAACACTCCAGATTTTTATAAAACAGCCGAATATTATGAGCAAATTGGAGACGATAAAACAGCCTCCTACTATAGACATCAGAAGGTTTATGAAAAAGCCGCAAAAAAATTTTCCAACATCGTAGAGGCGTTAGCTACCCTACCAGCAAAAACAAGCATTGAAATACAAGCCCACTTACACAATTTGGATGATCCTTCTGAAAAAATGAATGAAATAACAGAGGCAAGAGCAAAAAAATTGTTAGAAAGATTTTCTAATGAGGAGAAATTAAGCCACATTTCCTTTTCAGCAAAAAGCTTCGGGGATACTGCACCGGTTTATCCGAACAATGATGTTGAATTTAGAATAAATAATAGTCGGATTGATTTAGTTGTGACGCGGGAAAAATAGATATAATAAAATAAAAATATGTACAACTATAATTTATACTAGCAAAAATATATTTTGGAATTACATTGAAAAAAGGGGTTTAAGGAATATACTATTTTGATTGTTTAAAAAATCACATCATAAATTGGATTATGTAGTGGATCAATAGTTTTATTAAAGCATAGTACAATCAAATTCTTTTTTAAAGATTTTGATAAACATTTAAATAATCGAATTACTAAAAAAGGAAAAAAGCTAATGGTGTGTTTTAAAAGTGTACGCAATAGAATAGTGTATTTGATAATTCTACAATGGATTCTAGATCTATTTTTTCTGAGTAGAAAAGTAAATGTCTACTATAAAGAGACCAATCAAATATAGAACCGTATACCACACAAATCATTGAAAATCATTTGTGTGGTATACGGTTCTATACAGTAACAAAGGTGGGATATTCCCCACCTTTTATTATTTAAAGGAACAACACGACTGACCTGAAATATCATACAAATTCAACAGCAATTGAACCTCTACCTTAATGGTATCCGATATGATGTTTAATTGATAAAACACATAAACGTTGTCCTTTACTCCGTTTTAAAAAATGTAAACACAGTTAAAGAAAACAACTAATCATTGATTTACCCAGAAGTTTTAAGCGAGTAAACTTACAACTGAACCACTAAAGATATAGAAGACCGTAAATATAACTCAACCTTTGGTAAACTAGCTTCACTCATTCTCACTACATTACAACACTAACAACAAGTACTTATACAAAACCTCAACATGATTAATAACCTCTTCTTCAACATCGAAAATGGGAACTAGTATCAAACACACTAAAAATAGATTTTCCAAATTATACGATGTGAAGTGAGTGGAATTCTAACTTGAAAATCTTCAATTATATTACCAACTAATAAACTCTTTGGTTGATTCACATTCTCTCTGGTTAGATTGAATATCTATTTCTACACATTGCTCTTTAGAAGGTTCCAGTATTAGAAAGGCGTTTATCAAGAATGATGCTAGTATAGTTCCATGGACACAACTTAGTTAAGTGTTAAAATGTTACTAAGAAAGGTTGTGTCCATATGGGAAACAAAAATACAGGCAAAAAATATAACGAAGATTTTAAAAAGATGATCGTTGATCTTTATAACTCTGGTAGCTCAGCTAAAGGTTTAAGCAGTGAATATGGCGTTTCTGAAGTAACTATTTATGCATGGGTAAAGAAGTTTTCTCCAATACAAACGGAGGATGGCTCAACTGTGACAGCTGATGAAATTGCCAATATGAAAAAGCAAATGCTCCGTCTTCAGGAGGAAAATGAAATCTTAAAAAAGGCTATGGCCATATTTGCGAAAAAATAGAAACAGATGAGCTCATCGATGTAATTGTAGCTCTTCAAGACCAACATGCTACAAAAACTCTGTGTAGTGTACTTGGTATACCTAAAAGCACTTTTTATCAATCGTTTAAAAAAACAGAATCTAATCGTGAATCTGAAAACAAGCAACTAACAAAAAGAATCAAGGAGATCCATGAAGAAAGCAAAATGCGTTATGGTGCCCCAAAAATTCACAAGATCCTGCAAAAAGGTGGATTTAAAGTGAGTTTAAAACGTTTTCAACGACTAATGAAGGCTGCTGGTCTCTTTTCCATTGTGAGGAAGAAGTTTCGTCCTCAGTCAAGTAAAGTGAAAGTAATTGATCGTGATAACCTATTAAATCAAGACTTTACTACTACTACAATTAATGAGAAATGGGTCGCTGACATTACTTATATCAATACGTTAAGAGACGGTTGGTGTTATCTAGCTTCCGTTATGGAAGTGATGCCCACAGAGGCACCGTGTCAAACACTGGCATAAAACAAACTTCTTTCATCAATATAATTTTAATAACACTAGAACTTAACTTTTTTGTGTCCAAAATATTGACTCAAATCCAAGAACAGTTAATTTCAATACTATAAAGATACCTTTAATTATTCAAATTCTTTACCTTTCTTTAATAAATCAATCATACCCATAT
>NZ_CADEPK010000412.1 GCF_902829255.1 Metabacillus niabensis
TCTAAATACCTCCTAGGTTAATGCAAGAGAGGAAAACAATCTACTCTTGCAAAACGTAATCATTACGATTTATAATGAATAAAAATAATCTACCATTTTTTTGAATCTGAACAAGTTCTTCTAAAGATTTTGCAATGATATTCGAAATTTTTTTTGAATTGACTTAAAAAAGGGAGGAAAAATCATGAAAAAAATACCTGTTACAGTCTTAAGTGGTTACCTAGGAGCAGGAAAGACAACGATTTTAAATCACATTCTTCAAAATCGCGAGGGCATAAAGGTAGCTGTCATCGTGAATGACATGAGTGAAGTAAATATAGACGCGGAAACGATTAAGCAAGGTGGAGGATTAAAAAGAACAGAAGAAAAATTGGTTGAAATGTCAAATGGCTGTATTTGTTGTACTCTCAGAGAAGACTTGTTAATTGAGGTTGAAAAGCTAGCGTTAGAGGGGAACATTGATTACATTGTCATCGAGTCAACAGGAATAAGTGAGCCTGTTCCTGTTGCTCAAACCTTTTCATATATTGATGAGGAGTTGGGCATTGATCTTACCCGTTTTTGTAAGCTTGATACGATGGTTACTGTTGTTGATGCGAATCGCTTTTGGAAAGATTTTAGATCAGGAGATAGCCTTCTTGATCGGAAAGAAGCTCTAAGTGAGGAAGACAACCGTGAAATCGCAGATTTATTATTGGATCAAATTGAATTTTGTGATGTTCTCATTATTAATAAATGTGATCTTGTAAGTGAAGAAAAATTGAGGCATTTAGAAAAGGTGTTACGTAAACTTCAACCAGAAGCACGAATAATTCGAACAAGTAAAGGCAAGATTCAGCCAAAAGAGATTCTTAATACAAATCTTTTTGATTTTGATAAAGCTAGTGAATCTGCAGGGTGGATAAAAGAGCTGACAATGGGACATAAGGAACATAAGCCTGAAATGGAAGAGTATGGCATTACATCCTTTGTTTATAAAAGAAGACTACCATTTCATAGTGAACGATTTTATCAGCTCATGCATTCACTTTCTCAAAATATTGTTAGGGTAAAAGGAATTGCCTGGTGTGCAACTAGAAATGAATTAGCTCTTTCAGTCTCACAAGCCGGACCGTCCATCCAAATAGAACCGGTTGCTTATTGGGTGGCAACCATGTCAATTGTTGAACAAAATTATATTTTAAGTGAAAATCCTCATATAAAAGCTGAATGGGATCCTGAATTTGGTGATCGCATGACTCAATTGGTTTTTATTGGGACAGAAATGAATGAAAAAGAGGTATCTAAACAATTAGACGCTTGTTTACTAACTGGTGATGAATTTGATTTAGATTGGAAGTTGTTTAAAGATCCATTTCATTGGGATATTCCGAATAAAGCTAATGAGCCATTGTAAAAGCTAGCTAGAGCAAACTTCATTCACCAAACAGCATAACCATACTTATTTGATAAGAAGGAAGGTTCTTATGCAAGCAAATGTAGAAATATATATCCTAGCTGGATTTTTAGGCAGTGGAAAATCAACTTTATTGAAAAATTTACTGATAGAGGAGAATGAAAAAAACCGTAAAGTGGCGGTTTTGATGAATGAATTAGGAGAGTTATCCGTAGATTCTGGGATTATAGGGACGGATGTATCTATTAGGGAGCTTTTAAATGGATGCATATGCTGTACGCTGAAGGATGAAGTGGAGATTCAGCTTTTGATGCTTTATCAGCAGGAACAACCAGACGTCATCTATATTGAAGCAACTGGTGTCGCTCATCCGATTGAAATTTTGGATGCATGTATGTCACCTGTTATTGCCCCTCATGTTCATGTGAAGTCGATTATTAGTGTCGTAGACTCAAAAAGATGGCTTAATCGCAACCAATTAAATAATCAACTTCAAAAATTAATCGAAGAGCAAGTTAAATATGGGGATATAATATTATTAAACAAGTCAGACTGTGTATCAGCAGTTGAACGAGCTTATATCCAAGAAGAAATCACAAAAATAAACACAAGAGCACAACAATTCTTTACCACTTTCGCAGATGTACCTCTGACTAAACTTAGAATTAGTCGAGAGGATATGGGAAATTCAGACAACGAAACCGTACATGTTCATCATCACTTACATATTCAAGCAATGACCTATCAATTTCATAAGATGTTATCGAAGGAACGGTTCGAAACGTGGCTAAACAGTCTTCCATCTACAATTTATCGAGTTAAAGGGTTTGTTCGCTTTAAGGAGAATCCACTTGTTCATGTAGTCCAATATTCATATGGTGCTCCTTATCTATTTGGACAAAAAATTAATTTTCCGGAAAATTTAGTCCTAATTGGAAGTGGATTGGATAAAAAACAGCTAATGATGGAGCTGTCTGAACTCGAAACACTTAGTGAATAGAAATGTGAAATAAATTATAAAGTGAAGAATAGAGAGGTATTCTATTAAAAAAGCTACAAGAAGCATTTATGGTTTAAAAATTTTAAAAATAATAACCATATAAAAAAACAAGTATGTGAGGACAAAAGGGATATCTAAATGGGGAAGCAATTATCCACTAAGATAACCCTTTTGTTTTTTATATGTTATTTTCATCTCTTGATTTAGGAAATCCTTTATTTTTATCAGCTTTCTTAATCGAGGTTAGTTCCTCAGATGCCTCTGCTTGATATTGAAGAGAATGATTCACTCTTTTTGTCTGATAGGAATCCTTGATTACCCTTGTAATTAAATATCTATGAAAAAAAGCTTCAAATAAGGCTATGCCAGCTGCAGTTATGAAAGAAACTAGAAAGAGAAAATTATTAGCATTCGTTACATTTGCAAGGTAAAACCACGTAAGCAATAATGCCAAGGCAAAATCTGAACATGTTGCAAGTAGGTTACTCGTTCTAGCTAGGAGTAATAAATCACCTAAAATATAGGATATGACTCCTAATAGTAGAGAAAGGGTAAAAATATGAACAAATGAATAATTAAAGGCTAAGCCAAGAACGATAAATAACAAAAATAATGTACCAATAAATTTAATAACAACTGCCTTAATGTGATCCATCTTCTTATCATTCCTTTTTAAATGATGATCTTAATTGACGAATTTAAGTTAATACTCAAGTTCTGCATTAGGAAATTCGAAAAAGGACCACAGAATGGTCCCCATATTTACTTATTTTTTTTTGAACTTTTGTTTTGTTTGTTAGGACCCTCATTGCTGAAAGCCGATTCTGTTTCATGATCATTTCTTAATTGTTCAATACTAGAATTTTGAATCCCTTTTTTCGCCAACTTTTTCACCTACTTTTCAAAACAGTTTCATTATCGCTCGTTAGTATCTCACAATTCATGAAATTAATAC
>NZ_CADEPK010000413.1 GCF_902829255.1 Metabacillus niabensis
ATAATTAGGAGGACGCAATAATGAAAAAATTTATGATGATTTTATCTTTAATTTTACTTACAACGTTTGCTGCTGCATGTTCATCAAGCTCAACTAGTAAGGAAGAATCAGGTGGCGAAGATAAAAAGAAAGAAAAAGCAAAGGTAGCCGATATTAGTATCGATAATGTGGAATACACATTACCTTCAGAATATGATAATGCATCAGATGACCAGTTGGCATTAAAAATTGATATTTCCGTTACGAATAATGGTAAAGATCCATTAGATGTTGACAACAATAATTTCGTTCTTTATCAAGGTGACACAATGGCAGGTGAATCAGAGCCTGAAGACTATAATTCAGTATTAAAATATGCAACACTTAGTAAAGGTAAAAAGCTTGAAGGAAGTTTATACTTTTTAGTTGATAAAGGTGAAGATTATCAATTAGTTTATTCATCTACTGAACAATATGAAAAAGAACAGGAAGTAATTGAGTTTGATATTGATGGTAAAGATGAAAAGTTATTAGAAACGGCTGAAGATTTACAAAATCCTGCAAAAGCTCTCTCAGCTTACATAGATGTTTTATTTTACAATGGTGAAAGCCCAGAGTTCGAGACTTTAGTTGGAGAAGATAAAGAAGCTCTAGTTAGAGAGTTTGATGATGCAATTATCGAAGGTTTCATGAGCACAGCTTATATTTCAGAAGATCAAATTGATAAACAAAGCTTATTTAATTTAGTCAAGTCCATGAAGGCTGCATTAAAAGAAAAAGTAAAAGCGCAAACTGTAACAAAAACTATAAGTGAAGATACAGCAATTGTTGAATTAACTGCCTCACCACTTGATGTACCATCTATGCAACCTTCACTCCAAAAGAAAGCTGAAGATTATGTGAGTAAAAATCAACAAGCGACTGAAATGGAATTGCAAAAATTTGTTTTTGATGAAATGGCAAAGGAATTTGCTACTATGAAACCATCTACAAGTGAAGTAACAGTAGAACTTCAATTGAAAAAATCAGGAAAAGACAAATGGGTGCTCGATGCGAGTGATTACCGTTCACAAGATATTTCCTTACCATTTTTGAAATTTGACTAATTAAAAACATAATCAATCTAGAGAGCGAATTTTTGCTCTCTTTCTTTTTTTTAAAGACATTATTTTGATTGTTACAACCTAGGCAAAAGCCTTCACACTCCGCAAAAACCTACATAGACTTATATGGATTTCATATTATTTACAAAAAAGGAGAGTCCTTCATGAATCCATATGGTTATTATTATGAATACGTACCACAACAAGAAAGCATGTACTATTATCCTCAACAAGAATATTATCAGCAACCAGAAATGTACGATGATACGAGACAGCCTGCTTTAGAAAGACGTGTTGCAGCCCTTGAGCGTCAATCTGAACGTCAAACAAGAGAATTAACAAGATTAAATAATGAACTTAGAAGACTAAACCAAGAACATAATAGGCTAAATCAAGAGGTAGATCGCATAAATCGCGAACTAACCAATCGTATTGAACAGCATACTAGACGTTTAAACCGATTAAATCAACGGCTTCGTGCAGTTGAAAATCGGTTAAATATACCTTTTTCCCCAGCTGAAGGCGGTTTTTAAACTGTAGAACCGTAAACGAATTTATAAGCTAGAGTAAGCATGCCTACTACTTCCAATTACTTCTTTAGTATTTCTTCCTATCCTTGTTCATACTAAAAGTGCTTCAATTAAAGGGGAGGGAAAAAATATGACGAACCGTAACGATAACCGTGAACGTCAAAATAAGTATCCACATAATCAACGAGATACTGAACTTTCTAAGGATATTACGATTAGAAGTAACATAACGAAAAAAGACTTACAAAATAAAAAATAACATTAGAGGAGTCACAATATTAAGTACCTAACACGGTTTATATTGTGACTCCTTCCTTTTAAATTTATCGATTTTTCTTTTTACTTCTTCCATTACTAGAGCGATGCTTCGTTTTTTCACGCCCTGTTTTTCTTTTACCATTTGATAATGAAGAATTGAAATTATCCTTACTAGTTTTGGGGTTTCTTGGTGTCTTAATATCTTCCTTATTAGGTACGCTTATCCCTTCTATAATTTGTTTCTCCAAACGATGTTTAATCCCTTTTTCGATCATTGTTAGAAAGTCAAAATCTTTAGGTGCTACTAATGTATAAGCAACCCCTTCTCCCCCAGCTCGACCAGTTCGACCAATTCGATGAATATAACTCTCTACATCGTGAGGAATATCATAATTAAAAACATGTGTTACTCCTTCTACATCAAGTCCTCGTGCTGCAACATCTGTTGCAACTAAAAGCTGAATCTTTGCATCCCGAAATCTTTTCATTGCTTTTTCACGTTTCGCCTGTGTTAAATCACCATGTAATTCATCTGACTCATAACCATTTGCAATTAATGCTTCGTTTAGCTTTTTCGCACGGATTTTTGTTCGACAAAAAATAATTGCTAAAAATGGACGCTGCTCTTGTAATAAGTGTAATAATGTTGCTTGCTTTCTACGGTCAGTAGTTTCAATAACAACTTGCTTAATTTCATCCAGTGTAATATTTTTAGCCTTTACTTGGATTGTTTCAGGGTTTACCATATATTTTTTTGCAAGTGACCGTATCTCTTGTGGCATTGTTGCAGAAAAAAGTAAAGTTTGTCTCGATGATAATGTTTCAACTATAATTTCATTCACTTCAGGGAGGAATCCCATATGTAACATTTGATCTGCCTCATCTAAAACAAGCATTTGAACTGTTGATAAGTCCACTGATTGTCGACGAATATGATCTAATAATCTCCCTGGAGTTGCAACAACAATATGCTGGACCCCTTTTAACTTTTTTAATTGATGGGCGACATCTTGACCACCATACACTGTTAAGACTTGAATGCCTTCCAAATTCTCAAGAAGGATTTTGATTTCCTTTGAAATTTGTTGGGCTAATTCTCTTGTAGGTGTCAGTATAAGTGCTTGTATTTCATGATTATCAACATTAATCCGCTCTAGGATTGGTAATACAAAAGCGAGAGTCTTTCCAGTACCTGTTTGTGCTTGAGCGATTACATCCTTACCAGCAAGTATTGTGGGAATCACAAGCTTTTGAATCGCTGTTGGTTCTACAATTCCTAATGACTTTAATGTATGATTTATTTCTTTACGAACTCCTAAATTGATAAAATCTGACAAAATATCACATCTCATTTCTACTTCATTTATATTTGTAATCAAATAACTATAGCATATTTAATAGTATTTGACAGACAGTTTTAGAT
>NZ_CADEPK010000414.1 GCF_902829255.1 Metabacillus niabensis
TAAGCAAACATGGTAAAATATAAAAAGTATTTTTAGTTAGGGGATAGAAAAAATATGAAGCAATATTTAGATTTATGTAAACATGTTTTAGAAAATGGTGTTAAAAAAGAAGATCGAACAGGGACAGGTACGATTAGCACATTTGGTTATCAAATGAGATTTAATTTGCAAGAAGGCTTTCCTTTAATGACGACAAAGAAACTTCATACTAAGTCAATCATTCATGAATTGCTTTGGTTTTTGAAAGGTGATACAAATATAAAATATCTTCAAGAGAACGGAGTAAGAATCTGGAATGAATGGGCTGATGAAAATGGTGAATTAGGGCCAGTATATGGTCATCAATGGCGATCATGGCCAGCTCATGATGGATCTTCAATTGATCAAATCTCTAATGTTATTCACCAAATAAAAAATAACCCAGATTCAAGAAGATTAATTGTTTCTGCTTGGAATGTTGCAGATGTTGACGATATGGCATTACCGCCGTGTCATTGTTTTTTCCAATTTTATGTAGCTGAAGGTAAATTATCTTGTCAACTATATCAACGTTCTGCAGATGTCTTTTTAGGTGTGCCTTTTAATATTGCTTCCTATGCATTATTAGTTTATATGGTTGCTCAAGTTACAGATCTTGAAGTAGGTGAATTTGTTCATACTTTTGGTGATGTCCATATTTACCTTAATCATTTAGAGCAAGTGAAAGAACAATTGCAAAGGGAACCTCGTCCATTACCAGTGTTAAAAATAAATAAGGATGTTAAATCGATCTTTGATTTTACGTTTGACGATTTTTCTATCGAGAATTATCACCCACACCCTCATATTAAAGGAGTTGTAAGCGTGTGATATCATTATTACTAGCAATGGATGCGAATCGCTTAATTGGGAGGGAAAATCAGCTACCTTGGCATTTACCAAAGGACCTAGCCTATTTTAAACGAATGACGATGAATCATAAAATCGTCATGGGCCGTAAAACATTTGATTCAATCGGTAGACCTTTACCAGGTAGAGAAAATATCATTTTAACGAGAGATAAACAATTTTCTCGTAACGATTGCCTGATTATCCATTCAATGGATGAATTGCTTGAACTATCTAAGCAATCTGATGAAGAGATTTTTGTTATTGGTGGTTCAGAGATTTTTAAAGAAATTTTGCCTCATTCTGATCGCTTGTATATAACACATATTTATCATGAATTTGAGGGGGATACATATTTTCCAGAAACGGATGATGAAGACTGGGAAGTTATATCGCGTGAGGTAGGAGAGACAGATGATAAAAATCCTTACCATTTTGAATTTGTCGTTTATGAGCGAAAAAATAAGTAGTTAAATAAAAGGGGCGTTCTCACAGTTTAAAGTGGAGAACGCCTTTTACATATTTTGGATTTAAGGAAGTAAATAAAAGAAAACAGAAAAGAAATGAAATATACTGCCTGCTAATACAAATAGATGCCAAATTGCGTGATGATATTTAAAACCTCTCCATACATAAAATACTGCTCCGATTGTATAAAGTAAGCCTCCAATAACGAGTAAAATCACACCAGGTGTAGGGACGTTTGAAATGATATGGTTCCAAGCAAATACGATTAACCATCCCATAATGACATACATTATTGTTGAAAAGAATAAATATTTCTTAACAAAAAAAGATTTAAATATCGTTCCAGCTATTGCTAATCCCCAAACAATTCCAAATAACGTCCAACCGACCCAGCCTTTAACAGCAATAAATAAGAAAGGTGTATAGGTTCCAGCAATAAAAAAGTAAATCGCCGAATGATCGAGAATTTCAAAGAAATCCTTTGCTTTTCCAGCCGGAAAACTATGGACGAGAGTAGAAGCAGTATATAGGAGTAGCATTGTTACCCCAAAAACAGTAAAGCTTACGATGTGCCATGCTGTTCCATATAATGAGGAGTAAACAACCAATAAAACAAGTGCTGCAATGCTTAATATTCCGCCAATTCCGTGAGTAATCGAATTGGCAATTTCTTCACCTTTTGAAAATGTATGTGTGTTTGCCATGAAAAGCTCCTTTCAAAATATATGATTTTTTATTGAATCGAGAATGAGTAATACATTTTTATTATTTGATTTTTTCTTTAAGAGAGAGTAGGAAGTCTAACCCTTCTAATGTAATTCTAGTTCCTGCTCGTCCTCTTCCTTTTGTAATATATTGTTTCTTTTCAAGATAATCTAGGCGGTGTCTCACTTGTTGTGTTGTTAGAGGTGTTGCGAGCGATTTACTATTTTCTGAAATTGACCTTCTACTTGCTGGTTCACCCTTTTCATTTTGTTGCTTAATTTCTTCTAAGATAAATGCATATTCTAGTTTTTCCATCATCGTTAATTGTAACGGACCTGTTTGATTAGTTTTTTTCTTTTTTTGTTGATGATCTTGTTTAAGTTTGTTTAAAAACTGTGGTAGATCATGGAGTTGTATGGAACGACCGTCACATACAGTAACCATATATTTCACTGCGTTTTTTATCTCACGAAAATTTCCTGGCCAATGGTATTGACATAAGACATCCATAACAGCCTGATCGAGTCTAATTGATTGATTTATCTCATTAAGGAAGTGATGAACAAAAAGCGGTATATCTTGTTTCATATCCTTTATTTCAGTTAAGTTTATTGTTAACACATTTAAGCGGTATAAAAGATCTTTCCTGAAATCTATCGCATCATGCAATGAGTTTGAGGAGGAAGAGATAAAGCGAATATTCAAAGGAATTGATTTAGCATGATGACTACTTTTTCTTAACTGTTTCTGTTCCAGAACATTTATAAGTCTAGTTTGTAGCCTTTTTGGTAATTCACCAATATTTTTAAAATATAATGTACCACCATTTGCTTTTTCAATAAGGCTTTGGCTAGATTCATCGATTGTTCCAAAAAGTGTAAATTCGAGATAAATTTCATCCTGTTCATTACAATCAACAGTTATAAATGGTTTATTTTTTCGAGTAGAAAAGTTATGGATAGCTTTAGCAAATAAATATTTACCAGTTCCAGTTTCACCTTGAATGAGGATCGGATAGTCTGTTAAAGCGATTTTTTTTGCAATTAGTTTATTTTCAATAATAGCTTGATTATTTCCTATGATATCATTAAAACTAATAGGTAATTGAGTATCCTGTTGTACTCGTGTATTTAAATCATTAGTTTCACTTATAGTTGTTGGCAAAATGGTTCCCCCTGTATTGTTCATATTTATATCATAACACCCAATTGGAACTAAATACACCCAATAAGCAATATTTCTTTTATAT
>NZ_CADEPK010000415.1 GCF_902829255.1 Metabacillus niabensis
ATCTCTTTCAGTATTATTGTTTCTTGTCATCATTATCCATCACCTCTAAAATATCTATTAATAAATATTTTAAATAAAAAAAGACTGTATGCAAACTCGATTTTATCGAGTTTGTCTACAGTCTGAGCCAATCTGTATCAGATTGGCTTAATCATTTATTATTTAATTAAAGCTATAACTTCAATTTCCACAAGAGCATCTTTCGGAAGACGTGCCACTTCTACACATGAACGTGCTGGTTTATGTTCAGAGAAATATTGACCATACACCTCATTAAAGTCAGCAAAAGAATTCATATCCTTCAAGAAAACCGTCGCTTTAACTACTGTTTCTAACGAAGCACCAGCCTCTGAAAGAACCGCTTTTAAGTTTTTAAATACTTGATGTGTTTGTTCAGCAATATCACCTGTTACCATTTCCCCTTGAGCTGTTAAAGGGATTTGTCCTGAACTATAAAATAAGTTGTTCACAATAATCCCTTGTGAATATGGACCAATAGCTGCAGGTGCTTGATTTGTACTAACAATCTTCATATTATTCTCCCCCATCTTCATTTTCATCTTCAAATTGAAAATAACTTCCAGGTTTTACTTCAATATGCTTTTCACGTGTATCGACTTCAGTTAGTTTAACTAACGAGATATATTCATCAACTAGTCTCTCTTCTACACCTTCTGTTTCAACCAATACACCTATTCCCGAAACATTAGCCTTGAATTCATCCAAAAGACTGATCATGCCATTAATCGTTCCACCAGCCTTCATAAAGTCATCAATAATGAGTACGTTTGAACCCTCGGTTAAACTCCGTTTTGCTAGGAGCATCGTTTGAATTCGTTTAGAAGAACCAGAAACATAATTAATACTAACAGTTGAGCCCTCAGTTACCTTACTATCCTTCCTAACAATCACTACAGGAACATCAAGCTGGGCTGCTACCGCGTAAGCTAAAGTTATCCCTTTTGTTGCGACAGTCATAACTACGTCAATTTTTCGATTGCTAAATACTGTTGCAAACAATTTGCCAATTTTATTTACAATTGAAGGATTTCCTAGCAAATCCGTTAAATATAAATATCCACCAGGCAGTAATCTTTCTGGTCTTGCCATTAATTCGCACAGCTCATCAATGAATTGCTTTGCTTCTTTTAATTCAACCTTTGGAATATACTTAACACCACCTGCTGCTCCAGGTACAGTGAGTAACGTTCCTATTCCATGTTGCTCAAACGTCTCTTTTATGATTGTCAAGTCTTCGCTGATTGATGATTTGGCGGATTTATATTTCTCAGAAAAATAAGTTAATGGGACCAAAGAATGTGGATGATGAAGCAAGTAGTTTGTCATATCAACAAGACGACCACTACGTCGAAATTTCATGAACGGCCAACCTCCAAAATCCGAATATTATTAAAGTAAATATAACTTAATATCCGTATTTAATCAAGGCTGTTTCGTTCCCCTAACATTCTTACCGCAAAGACTTGGTCACAGAAGCCACGTAACCCATTATAAACCCTTGGTAATCTCGACTCATATTGAACTAAACCAAAGACGGTCGGTCCACTACCACTCATTAAAACAGCATCCGCACCGAAACGTTTCATTTGCTCTTTAATATTTGCTACTTCTGGATACATACGTAATGTCACGCTTTCCAATACATTGCCCATATAGTGACATATCTGCGCATAATCACCGTTCTGAATTGCGTTAACCATTCCATCAACATTTGGATGATTTATCGCATTAAGGTTAAGATTTCGATAAACGTCAGCTGTCGAGACTCCAATAGTTGGCTTAGCCAAAACGACCCAACAATGTGGTGGAGGGTTAATATGCTCAATAAGTTCTCCTCGACCAGTTGCAAGAGCCGTTCCCCCATACACACAAAACGCAACATCTGAGCCGATCTCTGAACCTAATTCAGCTAATTGTTCAAACGATAATCCCAAATTCCATAAACGGTTTAACCCTCTTAGCGTAGCAGCTGCATCACTACTACCTCCTGCTAATCCAGCAGCTACAGGAATTGTTTTCGTAATAGAGATGGATACTCCTCTTTTAATTCCATATCGCTTTTTAAGCAACTTTGCAGCCTGATATGCTAAGTTCCTCTGGTCATCTGGAACAAATCGATTATGAGAAACGATTCGTATTTCATCTATTGGCAAATCGATCAATTCCACACGGTCAGCCAAGTCTATCGTTGTCATAATCATTTTCACTTCATGAAACCCATCCTTCCGTTTATGAAGGACGTCTAATGATAAATTAATTTTTGCCGGTGCTTTTTCTAAAACACGCATGTATTCACCTACTTTAACGAACTACAATTGTATCAACATTGTACCACAAAAGCAGGTAAAGTATTTCCTTTTTCGACAATTAGCGAATTTGCACATCTCTATGAGATAGATTGGCTTTTGAACGTACAACCCTTCTAATGTAATTATTAGACATAATTTCTGTATTAATACCTTCTTCACTTGCGAATATTAAAAAAGGGCTGACTTTATTCACCACCTCAAAAAGGAGAAAGTGAATAATCGCCAACCCTACCGCATTGTTACTGATTTTTATTTTGCTCGGCAAGCTGTAGTTGAGCTAATTCAATTGCACGTTTTACCATATTTCCAGCATCTCGTGCTCGAATAGCTCCCCAGCCCTCTTCTTTTACCGTTTCGTAAAACCCTAAGTCTTTTGCTAATTCATACTTAAAGCCTTCAGACATAATTCCACGACGTCTGCCCATGACTGTAACACATCCTTTCAAAGGATTAGCCTGGATTTTTAAAAGAAGAATAAAATCGCGGCATAACTATTATTTGTATAAGTTAAACATTTTATGTGAAGATCCCACTAAATTATCCGGCATAAAAAAGAAAAAACAGTAAACAAATTGGGTGTTTACTGTCCACTAACCGCATATGTTCCTGTTGTATCTTCGAAAAAAGTTAATTGTACTGTTTCAGTTAGAACATCAGCATAGCTGTATGATACTCTCTCAAAAGAATTCTCATCTTGATCTAACTCAATAACAAAGACAGATGGATAGGTTTCTGCAAGCACACCACAGCGTTCTATCGTCTTTCTACGACCCCCGTTAGCTTTCAGGGTTAATCGTCTGCCAAGATTACCATCCAAGGACTTTTTAATATCCGTTAGAGTTTTTCCCATTGCATCCACCTCACTAAATTGATTATACAACAGATACCCAGATAAGTCAAATAAAATTTAAATTATACCAATGTTATTTAACTACTGTCAATAAATTATTTTCAACAAAATTCTCATATTTCCTACACGTAGTCTTTGCTAACTTTTGCTCAATTATGTAT
>NZ_CADEPK010000416.1 GCF_902829255.1 Metabacillus niabensis
ATCTAGGCTTTGAGCATGTTTACCTATTATTAAACTCATTAAACCGTGAATCGATTGAAATTTTTGACACATACGTTTATACGGCAGGATTGAAGAACGGTCAATTAAGCTATAGTACAGCGGTTGGAATGTTTAAAGGACTCGTTGGCTTAATTCTCGTCATAGGAGCTAATAAGCTAGCGAAAAAGTTTGGTGAGGATGGATTGTATTAAAAGGTTTAGAAATATTTAATGGCATATGTATCATTAATAGCTTCGTAAAAAACAAAGAGGAGACTGAAAATGAAGAAAAAGAAATTCTTTAAAATAATTGCAGTTAATGTA
Organism: Metabacillus niabensis; assembly: GCF_902829255.1. Taxonomy (GTDB): domain Bacteria; phylum Bacillota; class Bacilli; order Bacillales; family Bacillaceae; genus Metabacillus; species Metabacillus niabensis. The sequence goes on from NZ_CADEPK010000416.1 coordinate 324, forward strand.
CTCGTTGCATCACAGCTTCTACTTGCCGCATGTGGAAATAATAGCGAGAAGGCAGGTAGTGATTCAAAGGAATATAGCTCAGATTCAAAGCTTGAAGTGAGCTGGACAGCGATGCTCCATACACCATCACCACCGACTGATGTAGTATTGAATAAAATTGAGGAAGCAACGAATGCGGATATCAATTTTAATTGGGTTCCTGATGCTTCGAAGGAAGAACGAATTACCGCAGCTTTAGCCTCTGGTGAATTATCGGATATTGTTTCATTAACGATGCTAACAAATTCCTCTGTAAGACAGTCTTTAAAGTCAGGCATGTTTTGGGAGGTTGAAAAGTATTTAGATGACTATGACAATTTAAAGCAAATTTCTGAAGAAATTCGGTCAGCTGCATCCATTGACGGAAAACTATACGGTGTTCCGTTTCAAAAGGATTTAGCCCGCTCAGGTTTACTTCTTCGCAAGGATTGGCTAGATAATTTAGGTTTAAAGGTCCCTACTACCTTAGACGAATTATACGAAGTTGCGAGAGCGTTTACAGAGGATGATCCAGACGGTAATGGGAAGGATGATACAGTCGGCTTTGGTGATCGAAATGAGCTAAGATACGGCAGCTTTAAGACATTAAGCTCTTACTTTGGTACACCGAATGGATGGGCTGTTGATGAGAATGGAACATTTACTCATGAGGTTGAAACACAAGCTTATAAGGATACGATGAACTATTCTAGAAAGCTTTATGAAAATGGTTATTTAGATAAGGATTTTGCCGTAACTGCAAAAAATGACCAAATGGATAAATTTGCACAAGGGAAGACAGGGATATTTACCGGATTAGTTGGTGTCACAGGTTTATTAAATCTTGCTGAAGGCATTCAGGAAGAAATGGAAATTGTCCCGGTAAATAAAATTAAAGGACCAGATGGCAAACATCATATTTGGTCTGAAAATAGCGGAGTTGGCGGGTTACTAGCATTTCCGAAAACAGAAGTGGAATCAGAGGCAGAATTAAAGCGAATTTTGCAATTTATCAATGACCTAATTGATGAGGAAGTTTTCATGTTAATGACAGGTGGAATTGAAGGCACACATTATGAAATTGATGAAAATGGTGCATTCCAAATTATTGATAATGAATTATGGCAAAAGGATGTTCAACCTTTCTCAAGCTCAAGACCAAGTGAAATTACTCATTCATTAATAGATGCAAATCCAGCAAAACAGCAAGTAAATGAATTAATTGAAGAAAATGCTGAATTTGCAGTACTCGATCCAACAGTCCCATTAGACTCGCAAACAGCTAGTGAGCGAGGAACAGAGCTGGAAAAAATTATTATCGATGCAACGATTAAATACATTATGGGAGAAATCGACGAAAAAGGCTTTGATGCAGAAGTTGAAAAGTGGAAAAAATCAGGTGGAGATGCGATGGCACAAGAGTTTGAAGAGGCCTACAAAAAAGCACAAAAATAAAATTTTAAAAAATCAAGGTCCTTTCTCTTAATACATAGCTGTTAAGAGAAAGGATACATCCATCCAAGCGATGAAAAGGAGCGAGTATATGGAAAATATCATTATAAATCCAATTTTAACAGGCTTTAATCCAGATCCTTGTATCATTCGAGTTGATGATGATTACTACATTGTTACATCAACTTTTGAATGGTACCCCGGTGTTCCAGTCTATCATTCTAAGGATCTACGACATTGGCGTCATTTAACGAATATTTTAACAGAGCATACGAATTTCTCAGGGAATCCTGATTCGTGTAGTGTCTGGGCTCCTGCATTGAGCTATCACAATGGATTATTTTATCTCGTTTATACCGATGTGAAAAGAGGGAAGTATCCATTTAAGGATGCCCATAATTACTTAATTACTGCAGAGGAGATAACAGGTCCATGGTCAGAACCAATCTTCTTAAATAGTGGTAACTTTGATCCGTCTTTGTTCCATGATGAGGATGGGAGAAAATGGTTGTTAAATGTCTGTTGGGATTATCGGATTGAAGGAAGAAATAAGTCGAATGGCATTTTCATGCAAGAGTATTCCGAAAAGGAAAAGCAGCTAATTGGTCCACTCTATAAAATTTTTGATGGAACTGAATTGAGGAAAACAGAGGCACCTCACATTTATAAGCAAAATGGTTACTATTATCTTATTACGGCTGAGGGTGGAACAGGAAAAACACATGCTGTCACAGTTGCTCGGTCGAAGAAGATAACTGGCCCATATGAGGTTGATCCGAAAAATCCGATGTTAACATCTGCTCATAATGAACAACTAACCTTACAAAAAGCAGGGCATGCAAGCCTTGTTTGTACACAGACAAATGAATGGTTTATCGCCCATTTATGCAGTCGTCCAGTTAAAGGGAAGTATTCGATATTAGGACGGGAAACGGCCTTGCAACGTGTAAAATGGACCGAGGATGGCTGGCTACGTCTTGAAGGGGGAGGAAATGAACCGAAGGATGAAGTGAAGGCCCCTAATTTACCAGTATATCAATTTCAAGAAGATAGCAATGATACTGATGATTTTAATGGCGAAATGTTACATAAAACATGGAATACACTTCGTCGCCCTGCGGATGAATCATGGGTTTCATTATCAGAACGGAAGGGATATTTACGTATTAAAGGCGGAGAATCGTTGCACTCTTTAACAGACCAACATTTGCTTGCAAGGAGACAGCAACATTTTCAATGTGAAGTGGAGACAGCTGTCGATTTTGCGCCAAAGTCGTTTTTGCAAATGGCTGGATTGGTTCTTTATTACAACACAGATAATTATGTGTATTTCTACCTTTCATATGATGAAGAAAAAGGAAAATGTCTTAACGTAATGAAATGTGAATGGGGAGAGTTCGAATATATCCCGCTCATCATTCCGATTGGTGAAGCAAGGGTATGTAAATTAAAGGCAAAAATTGAAGAGGACCTTGTACAGTTTAGTTATGCCTATGAAG
>NZ_CADEPK010000417.1 GCF_902829255.1 Metabacillus niabensis
TATATAAGGTGTCTCAAAACAGTGAGACACCTTTTTTTCACTAATCAAACAAATAGTATGGTAAAATTTACAACATATCAATTATGAGGGACTGTCCCCAAGAAAGGGTAATGATATGATCATCATTAGACGAATTTTCCTTCGAGCAATTAAAATGAACCATTGGCTTCTTATTTTTTCCACTTTAACCTTAGTTTTTTCTAGCAGTTATATCATATATTTTTTAGAGCCAGAAACATTTACAAGTCCTTTTGAAGGATTATGGTGGACAATGACAACTGTTGTTACTGTTGGATACGGTGATGTATCTCCTACAACTGTTCCTGGTAAATTATTTGCGATGCTTCTTTACATAGTTGGAATTGGTTTAATGACGATTTTTATTGGGAAAGTAATCGATTCAATTAGTATTCGGAAAAAGCTACAGGAGGAAGGACGCTTGAAAATTACAACTGAACAACATATTATCATGATTAATTGGACGAAAAAGGCAGAAATCGCATTGGAAGAGCTTATAAAAACATTTAAAGACATTCGTATCGTTATCATTGATGAAAAACTTGCAAAAATTCCAATACTCCATGAACAAGTAGAGTTCGTTAAAGGAGATCCGGCAAATGTCGAGATTTTAAAGCAAGCAAATGTCCTGTATGCAAAATCTGTTATGGTCTTTTCACCTGATGGTACGTTATCTACTTCACAGGCAGACGGGCAAACCTTACTCATCGCATCTATAATTGAAGGAATCGGTAAAGAATTCAAACAAAATATTTATACGATTTGCGAAGTTGCCGATTCAAAACATATTCAAGCATTTGTTCACGCTAATGTTGAGGAATTTATTACCGCAAATGACACAGCAGGAAATCTTGCTGCACGGTCAATTTTATTTAACGGATCAAGTGAGGTTATTCGGCAATTAACTAGTGATAAAGGATATGATTTATATTCGATTCCTAAAAAACAAGAATGGGTCACATATGCAGATGCAAGGAAGGACCTATCGGAAATGGGAGCATTATTAATTTCTGATGGAAACGACCTATCAATAATCAATTCACTTGATAGAGTAATCCCAACTAACGCTAATTTGTTTATTATTTGCAACAATTCTACATATAATAAAATGTTAAAAAATAGATAATTTAATAGAAAGTTAGGCAATGCGGAGATATAGAATTTGTTATATCTCCCGTTTTCGCTGTCATCGTTACCTACTCATTCACATATACATGTGGTGAGGTGTATACAATGATAAAATTTGGAAACATATATTTATTTATCTCCCTTTCCCTTTTAATTTTTAACGGTACTGCATTTGGTTTTATTTTCTATCAAGAAAGACTCGGGGAGATTTTTGGTCTTATATTATTTGTCGGAACAAGTTTATTTGGAGCTCTCTTAGCCTCAATAGCCTACGAAGAAAAAATTACCTTCTACTCTCGTTTATTTTTCTATGGAAATGTTATCGTCACCTTTCTTCCAATCTACTACTTAGGAATTTCCGCATTATTTTATTCCCTCTAACTGTTCATCCATATCTTTTCTTCAAACTATCTCGTAAGGTTTAGACCATGGGATAGTTTTTTTACGAAAATTTTAGTTAAATCTAAAGAACTTCAAAGAAACCTCTAAAAATATTAAAGAACTCTCCGATATAATAAATAAGAAAATAAATAGGAAATATGGTGATTTACGATGGATAAAACGTCAATAATTGGATTAATACTTGCGATAATCGCAGTTGGAGTTGGTATGACTCTTAAAGGGGTACATCCCTCAAATCTATTAAACATACCTGCTCTACTTATTATTATTTTAGGTACGATTTCTGCTGTAACCATTGCTTTCCCAACAAGTGACATTAAAAAGGTACCTAAGTTGTTCGGTATTTTATTTAAAGAAACAAAGGTTCCAACGATCCAAGAGCTAATACCTTTATTCTCAGATTGGGCACAAGTTGCTCGTAAAGAAGGACTACTTGCACTTGAAGCAAAGCTTGCAGATATTGAAGATCCCTTTTTAAAAAATGGGTTACTCATGGCAGTTGATGGGCAAAATGCAGATTTCATACGCGATGTTATGAGTGAAGAAATTGAAGCTATGGAAGAACGTCATCAAGCAAATGCAACCATCTTCTCACAAGCTGGTACATATGCTCCAACACTTGGGGTTTTAGGAGCGGTTGTTGGTTTAATTGCTGCCTTATCTCATATGGATGATACAGCAGCACTTGGAGAAGCAATTGCAGCAGCTTTTATCGCGACAATGATGGGGATATTCACAGGATATGTTATCTGGCATCCGTTCGCCAATAAATTAAAGCGTAAATCTAAACAAGAAGTAAAAGTGAAAGAAGTAATGATTGAAGGTGTTCTATCCGTATTAGAAGGACAAGCACCAAAAGCGATTGAACAAAAGCTTGCAACATACTTACCTGTTAGTGAACGAATGAAAATGAACTCTTCAGTTTCTGAGGGAGAGAGTATAAATGGCTAAAAAAAAGAAAAAGCAACATCATGATGAGCATATGGACGAGTCTTGGCTTGTCCCATATGCGGATATTTTAACATTACTCCTTGCCCTTTTTATTGTCTTATTTGCAGCAAGCAATGTTGACGCAAAAAAATTCCATGAAATTGCGAAAGCATTTAATACAAGCTTTTCTGGAGGAACAGGTGTTTTAGAATTTCCAAGCCCTACTGAGACAGGGGAAATGGAACAGCTTGATGTACAAGAAAAAAAGTCTACTGAAGCAACTGAAGAAGAGCTAAAACAACTCGAGCAAGAAAAGTTAGCAGAAATTAAAGAAAAAGTTGATTCGTATATTGATGAAAAAAAGCTTGGTAACCAATTGCAGACAACACTTACAGAAGATGGCTTATTAATTACGATTTTAGATGAAATTTTCTTTGATTCAGGAATTGCTGAAATTCGCGAAAAAGATAAGCATCTTGCAAAGGAAATATCTGAATTACTTGTTATGAATCCTCCACGTAATATTACTGTAAGTGGACATACAGATAATGTTCCTATTAATAATTCAGCATTTGATTCAAATTTGGATTTAAGTGCTAAGCGTGCTGTCAATTTTATAAGTATATTAATTGAGAATAAGAAATTAGATCCAAGTGTTTTTAGTGCAGAAGGCTTTGGTGAGTTTAGACCAGTCGCTTCAAATGATACAGCAGAAGGCAGAGAAAAAAATAGACGTGTAGAAGTTTTAATTTTACCAAACGAGAAAAAATAAAAAGGACCGAAT
>NZ_CADEPK010000418.1 GCF_902829255.1 Metabacillus niabensis
CTTTTTATAGAGGAGGATTAAAATCATCTCGAATAGGATGAAGTTATTTTTTTAAATGTGGAGGATAAATTGAATGACCTGGGACGTTTTAAGTATTATCGGAACAATTGCGTTTGCAATAAGTGGTGCAATTGTTGCTATGGAAGAGGAATATGATATTTTAGGCGTATATATTTTAGGAATCGTGACCGCATTTGGAGGTGGAGCGATTCGAAATTTATTAATTGGGGTTCCTGTAACTGCTTTATGGGAGCAAGGCTTTCTCTTTCAAATAGCCCTTTTTGCTATGACTATTGTCTTTCTATTTCCTAATAAATTATTAAAGCATTGGGCAAAATGGGGAAATTTCACCGATGCAATTGGTTTAGCTGCCTTTGCAATTCAAGGGGCACTTTATGCAGTAGAGATGAATCACCCGACAAGTGCAGTAGTTGTTGCTGCAGTCCTAACTGGAAGTGGTGGAGGAATCATTCGCGATTTGCTGGCAGGTCGGAAACCATTAGTTCTCAGAGATGAAATTTATGCATTTTGGGCAATTTTTGTAGGACTTATAATCGGATTTGAACTCGTAAAACAATCTTATGAATTATACCTACTATTTATTTGTATCGTTATTCTAAGAGTGCTCTCATATACATTTAAATGGAAGTTACCAATAAGAAGTATACATCCTTCGAAAAATCAATCTGCTTTATAATTAAGCTATGCTTAAAGTCCCTAGGTTTCAATAACCTTATTAAAATATGAAAAAGAGGAAACACGATCATATTGTGTTTCCTCTTTTTATTAACTAATTTTTTGTAAAGGAAATACAATTTTTGACTGTTTAATTTTGCTTTTTATATAGGTTTGTGTTGTATCAAATTGTTCTGCTACATATTTTATTGCCCCATAATATGTTCTGGCGTTTTCCATTTCTTCATGAACAATATATTCATATATAGCCGCTTCAATATCATAGAAAAATGGTAAAAGGGCTCTATTTCTTAAAAGAATTTGATAAATCCGTTCTATAAAATAAGAGTTTTTATTAAATCTATCTGATAATTGGTCAAGGACAAAATGATTAAGAGCTATATTCCGTTCAACGAGTAATTTAATTTCTTCTAAAAGTAATTTGATATCATTCATGATAATCACTCCTTCTTATATCTTGTATTTTATCAATAGTCGCGTCTTTTTGAAAGCGTTATCACCATTGATTTCAATAGCATTTTTCGAATGATATTGAAATTTTAATGCCTTTTTTATATATCTTCACTATAATTGAATATTTTGCTTCATATACGATTGAGGATAGCAATTGGGTGCACAATGCAAATTTGCATGAATATGATAAGGTGAACGATTCTTACTTAAAAGGAGTGATGAATTCGTGAGATGGAAAAATTATGGACTCTGGGTGTCTATTGCATCTGTTCTATATATGGTGTTAAAGGATCTCGGGTATCAAATTGACCTAACAAGATGGGAAACTTATGTGACGGCCATTCTTGGTATTCTCGTTTCACTAGGGGTCATCTCAAATCCTGAAAACGGGAAAGGCTATTTTACTCTAAAATCTGCAAAATCTGCTACAAATACTCCTCCTGAAGAAGATCCGGAAATAAGTTCCGTAACTTCAAGAACACAAGCTGGAACGGGAGAATATATTGAAACAGATTCCGTAGATTATGATGCGAATCTTAATGGTGATCAAGAAGATTTTCATGATAGAAAATATATTCCATATGAAAAGTAATGACCATATTTATATATAAACGAATAATAGGTAAGGGGGATTTCATAAAACTTACATCCCCCTTACCTATTATTTTATTTTTTCTATTTTAATAATCCCTTCTACATGATTCTCAGATTCAACATATGCTTTAATTCTATCATTCACTTGAATTGAGTCATCAATAGGAACTTTAACATTTTTCTTATTAAAGACGATTTTCGTTTTACCATCTATAGATTCACCATAATAATCATTCCCTTTAATATCTGTTATGACATAAGTAAATGTTTTATATGGTGATGTAACTTCTTCCTCTGTATTAGTTGGATTTGAAACTGGCTCTTTGACTGGTTTAGACGAATAGAAATAAAGGATGGCTAACAATACGACTAAAACGAATAGTATATACACTTTTGCTTTCATCATAACCTCCAAAAATTTGAATCTGCTATATCATGTATGATGAAAGGATATAAATAAGAACATCTAATTTAATAGAATTCTTCTTTTTCTAAACGTTCTCGCAAACTTGGGTTGGCCTGAGTTCGCTTTACTTTTTATATTTTATCATTATTAACCTTCTCTTCGGAAAAAACTAAGTCTTGACCCTTTATTGTTAAAAGGTCGTCACGATTATATTTATCCGTAAGTAATAAACGCATTGCTTGTGATCGAATTGATTTTTCGATGATGTTCCGAACATATCTACCATTACTAAATTTAGTAGGATGTACCGTGGATTTTACCGTCATTAAATGTTCTTTAAGCTTCAGCATTGCCTCATCATTGAGCTGATACTCTCTTTCAGTTACCATACGACGAGATATTTCCATTAAATCATCAACAGAATAATCTGGGAAATTAATCACTAATGGAAACCTTGATAATAATCCAGGATTTAATGATAAAAAATTATCCATTTCTTTAGGATATCCTGCTAAAATCAAAACAAAATCATGCTGCTTATCCTCCATATGTTTTACTAATGTATCAATCGCTTCCTTTCCAAAATCCTTTTCACCACCTCTTGCTAGTGAATAGGCTTCATCGATAAACAAAATTCCTCCAAGTGCTTTTTTTATTAAATCCCTTGTTTTTTGAGCGGTGTGACCTATATATTCGCCAACTAAATCTGCTCTTTCAGCTTCGATTAGATGTCCTTTCGATAGGACATTCATTTGAAAAAATAATTTTCCAACTAAACGTGCTACCGTTGTTTTACCAGTACCGGGATTTCCTTTAAACATCATATGAAGAGCTTGCTTTCCTGCTTTTAAACCTTGTTCCTCTCGTTTCTTATTAATATAAATCCATGCATATATTTCTTTTATCATTCTTTTCATTTCAGACATGCCAACTAATGAACTCATCTCATTTTCTATCTCTTTTAAAATTGAGTGTTTACTTTCAACTTTTGGAATTTTCAAGTCATAGGA
>NZ_CADEPK010000419.1 GCF_902829255.1 Metabacillus niabensis
ATCGAAATGCCTGCAAGAGAAGAAAATCAACATTATTTAAAAACTAAAAACGAAAAATTAGGTCATTATTTACATTTTTAAACAAATAAAAATTTAGCTAAAATAGCTAATGTTGATAGATTAAACAAAATTATGGAGGAATTATGATGAAAACATTTGAAGGACATTTAATTGGTAGTGGATTGAAAATAGCGATTGTTGTTGCTCGTTTTAATGAGTTTATTACATCAAAGCTTTTAACTGGTGCAGAGGATGGATTAAGAAGACATGGAGTTGAAGAAGAGAACGTAACGGTTGCTTGGGTTCCAGGTGCTTTTGAATTACCTCTTGTTGCAAATAAATTAGCACAATCAGGAAAATATGATGCTGTCATAACTTTAGGAACCGTTATTAGAGGTGCTACAACACATTACGATTATGTTTGTAATGAAGCAGCAAAGGGAATTTCTCAAGCTGCATTAAAAACTGGTGTACCTGTTGTATTTGGTGTTTTAACAACTGAAACAATTGAGCAAGCAGTAGAAAGAGCAGGAACTAAAGCTGGCAATAAAGGATATGAAGCGGCTGTTACTGCAATTGAAATGTCAAATTTACTAAAGGTTATCGATTAATTTTTAGGAAAAGTGTTTAAAACCACTAGGAAACTGTTTATAATGTTGTGTGAAGTATTTATATAAATTTGGTATTATTCAGTTACTAAGTACATTTGCTTTTTAAGAAAGCTATTTTGTTAATGAGGGGTATATATGTTAATACGCTTTAAAAAAAGTTTTGAAAAAATTGCGATGGGTCTTTTGTCTTTTATGCCAGCTGAAAAGGATTTAAAGCAATTACAATCAACAATTAAACAATACGAGACAGACGAAAATTGGCAATTGTTTCTTTGGAAACAGGATGAGGACATCATTGGAGCAATAGGTGTTATTTTTAAAGACGAAGAAACTGTTGAAGTCCAACACATTTCAGTAAATCCTTCACACAGAGGTCAAGGTATTGGAAAGCAGATGGTTAATGCTCTAAAAGACATGTACAAAAATAAATCAGTTATACCTAATGAGGAAACAGAAGCATTTCTTGAGAAGTGCCGAAGTAACGATGAACAAAATAATTAAGACGATATAGTAAGATGAAAAAGCTTGAGAAATCAAGCTTTTTTCATTTTGTGTCTTTTCTATTTTCTTTTCGCTTTGTCAATTGTTTTAGTCTTTCTTCAATTACTTCTTTTCTATCGCGATTTTTATGTTTATGAATTAAGTCATCGTCTGTTAGATTACTTTCTTTTCCCCAAGGAATTTGTTGTATCTCACATTTTTGCATACATAACGCTAATAAATTCTCATCGCTAATCGGAAGATTTATGCTATAATAAGCTTTTTCTTCGAGAATTTCAGCTTTTCTAATTTTCAGCTGTTTTAATAAATCATTGCTATGTAACCCAAGCTCTGATAAGGCTAATTGCTCCTTAGTAAGTATACGTAAAGCGTTTGAAATCATTTTCAAAGCACCGGCAAAGTTGCCTCTTCTTTGATGATATAATCCGACTGCTATTTGAATCAGTCCAACCCAATAGGATTTTCTTTTATAAGGTGGGTCTTTTTTCCAATGTTCTTCTAAAATTTCATGGCACTCAAAATAATCGCGATCACAATGAAAGTGTACGAGAAAGTCGATATACTCTTGATCATACATATAAGGCACCTCAAATCCTTCGTCTAAAATACGACTATTGTTAAATTAGTTTAACATAGATTAGATGAAAAAGGCTGCCGATAGACAGCAACCTTGTTTCCATTAATAAACCCACGCAGCACCAACGATGATTAATAAGATAAATAATACAACGATTAAGGCAAATCCTCCGCCATAATTAAAACCTTGTTCACCCATATTAAATTCCTCCTTAATGATTAGCTTTACATTTGTAATATATGAGCAATTTGCTGAGTTGTATGGGCAGCAGTCTATTTCATACAGTTTTTCTTTTCGTTTTATACAAAGTAATTTTTGAAATATTATTGGACATAGGAGGAATTTATTCTATACTAAATTGTGGCTACTTGTAAGAATGGTGGGATAAAGATTGCAGTATCATGTGAAAATTGATGCTTTTGAGGGACCTTTGGATTTGCTCCTTCATTTAATAAATCGTTTAGAAATTGATATATATGATATACCAGTATCTGAAATAACCGAACAATACATGCTATATATTCACACGATGCAAGTTTTAGAGCTTGATGTTGCTTCTGAATATTTAGTTATGGCTGCTACACTATTGTCTATTAAAAGTAGGATGCTACTTCCTAAACAAGAGGAGGAGCTTTTTGATGATGAATATATCAATGAACCTGAGGAAGACCCACGTGAAGAACTAATGCAACGATTAATTGAATATCGAAAATATAAGGAAGCAGCTGAAGATTTACGGGAACTTGAAGAGGAGAGAGCACAAGTTTATACAAAAGCTCCAAGTGATTTAAGTGAATATGGAACACAGACAATAAATCAAATGGATTCTCTAAATGTAACATTATATGATATGCTAGGTGCCTTTCAAAAAATGTTAAGACGAAAAAAACTACAAAAGCCATTACAGACAAAGATTACGAGACAAGAAATACCGATTGAAAGGAGAATGGAGGAAATTTTAGAGGATTTGCGAACTCATCCAGGTAGACGTAGGTTTGCTGATTTGTTTCCTTCAGGTAATAAGGACCATTTAGTTGTTACGTTTTTGGCTATTTTAGAATTAATGAAATCGCATTTGATTTTGATTGAACAAGAAAATAACTTTGCAGATATTTTTATTATGGGGAGTGAATAGCGTCATGTCCTTTGGATTAATAGAATGGCAATCAATTGTCGAAGCTTTACTATTTGCTTCTGGGGATGAGGGGCTTTCTTTAAAACAATTAGTAACTGTTCTTGATCTTGAAGAACAGGAAGTACTTGAAATTCTGAAAGATTTAGAAAAAGGCTATCAGGCGAAAGAACGAGGGATAGAATTAGTAGAAGTTGCAGGGCATTATCAACTAACTACGAAAAAGGAGCATTCTCCTTATTTAAAACGTTTAGTTGAAACACCTGTTAATACTTCACTTTCACAAGCTGCACTTGAAACTTTAGCGATTATTGCATACCGTCAGCCAATAACAAGAGCTGAAGTTGAAGAAATACGTGGTGTGAAAACAGAAAGACCGATTCATACTCTTGTAACAAAGGCATTAATTAAAGAAGTTGGCAGAGCGGAAGGAACGGGTAGAGCCATATTATATGGAACGACAAAAGAGT
>NZ_CADEPK010000420.1 GCF_902829255.1 Metabacillus niabensis
GCCTTTTCAGTAGGTATATTATTTATTTTATAATAAGGAGTACCTTTAGGATAAGCATTTGAAGCATTTCCATAGTATTCTCCTGTCATATCATTAGGGCGTGTTTTTACTTCTCCTATCCACTCGCCAATCTCTTTCTCTCCTAGCTTTTCTTGTTTAACCTCATATACGTTTCCATCCCAAACAACAAAAGGAAAAGCCCAGCTTAATGCTTGTATTGATGATGTAAATGCAAATATGAAAATGATAAAAAATGATACCGTTTTTTTCATCAGTATCTCCCCTAACATTTATTTTCCGCCTAATAATGCAATCAAATAGTAATTTAACTTTACATGAAATTTCGTTTTCTTGATTTAGTATTCATAACCTTAAAAAGGACAGGTAGCTTATCAATTAGCAATGCTCCTTAACCTATCCATCAAGATCAGTTCCTCTATTTCGAAACCTTTCTTGATTTGTAGCTGGTCTAGCCTTTTGATGTTCTAATTTTTCTAAACGAATAATTTTATACCTTAGATTCAATGTACTCCTTTTGTAATCTATCTTTTATGCATGTACACTTATTCAAATGAATGAAGTTGTGTCTTTTTGCAGGCATCAATATTAATCCTGCTATAGTTTATTAGTGAGGAACAATGTAGCAATGAATGCTGAGAGAGAAATAATTCTATAGCTTGCATATGTTCGGCAGGTTTATTTAGGAGTTCTTTCAATCTTTTATGAATTTCATTCTAAGTCTTACGTTGTTTTAAGTCCATTAACATTAACTCTTTTCAAATTATATCTTATGTATATTTCGAATTAGCTGATTGTGAAACCTTTTTTCCATCTCAAATAATTTTAAAGGGATAAGTTCAAAAATAAAGGAAGATTGCCAAAGCAATCTCCCCTTTTACGACACTAGTTTATGATTAAGGATATTTCTGACAAAATCGTTTTTGATGCTATTCTGTCTTTTTCTCATTCATAACATTGTGAATCATATAATACTCCATAGCTTGATTTAACCAATCCTCTTCTTCCTTAGTGTAAGGGCTTTGAATCGTATTTATTAATTTTTCTATTTCTGTGTCTTCGATATCCTGCATGAAGTTCACAGCTTCTTCCCCGACAAATTCAAATGTTGATTGTAAATGTTTACTTATTAACTCTTGCACCTCTTGATCGTGAAATGGTTTCCCTTTTAACCTTTTTACTTCTTTTGAAAACCAAATAAATTCTTTATCTGATGCTAATTTTTCCTCTTCAGGCTTGTTAAATAACTGCTCTGCTACTTCCTTCGTTGTATGTTGCTCTACCCATCGTTGTTGTTCATTTACCGTCTGCATACTGTTAATTAAACTGATTAAAATCGCACTATCCACTTCACCTTCATCTTTTATCAATTTAATCGTACGATTAATTGTGTTTAATACTGATTCGATTTGTTCTTTTTTCTCTTCAAATGCCAATTTTTGAATCTGTAACGAATCATTTAAGCTTAAATTAAAACTTGATTCCTTTATCATTTTACAAATTTCATTCAAACTATAGCCTAAATATTTAAAACTCATAATTTTTTGCAGCGTAAGAATATCCTTATCCGAATATCGACGGTGGCCAGAATTAGGCTGTTTTTCGGCTATAAGTAAACCAATTTCATCATAATAATGCAAGGTACGTATTGAAACCCCAGTCTTTTCAGAGAATTCGCCAATTGAATATGTCAGATTATTATCCATCTTGTTTCCTCCCTTTTCATTACCTTTCATGGATAATTTCATCTTACTGCCTCACGTAACTGTAGGTTCAAGCTGTAATTGTAAATTTTAATAAAAGAAATTTTTTATCTCAAAAATAAGGGAAATTTAGTGATTATGTCCATAAAAACGGGAACAATTAAACACATTCATTACGTTGTTCCCTGCAACTACTTTTTTATTTAGATGAATTGCATCATTTTCAAGAAAGAATGAACAGTGGTAGAAAATGTTGACGAAAACACCGGGATAGATATTCCAATATAATTAAGCTTTGATTCTATTAATGGGAAGATAAATCCTAAGTATGAACCAATTATGATTCACCTCGGCTTCCATTTTTCCATTCATCTTTTCAACTAATTTTTTTGATAGATAAAGCCCTAACCCGCTTGCTTCAGTGTTTGTTCGACTTGTGACTTCTGTATAAAAACGCATAAATACTTTTTCTGCAGCTATTTTACTATCCTGTTTGATGTCATTTTTCACAGTGAGTATTAGATTACCCCCATGGTTTCGATAGCTGATAACAACTTTACTTTTGGCATAGCGTAGGATATTTTGTACGATATTTTGGATAACACGTGTAAGCATTATTTTTTCGGCAATAATTTGGCTCTCCTGTATTTCTTTAGGAAATTTGAGTTCAATTTTCTTTTCCTCAAATTGTTCATAAAAGGACAGGAAGATTTCTTCTACTAAATTGGAGAGAGAAATCGAAGTTAGGATTAGTTCTTTTTGGTTAGTTTCAATCCGAGCTAGGTCATAAAAGTTGTCAGTCATTTCGATTAGACGATTGACAGAATGTTCAATAATCTTTAGATAGTGCTCTCGCTTCGTTTCTTCTGGTGCTGCATTTAAGAGTTGTACATAGCCGTTAATAGACGTGAGTGGTGTCCGTAAATCGTGAGAAAGTCCAGCAATGGTTAACTTTACATTTTCCTCCATTTGTTTTGCTTGACGATTTTTTTCTTCAAACTCATCAATCATTTGATTCAACGCATCGACTAGATCCAACAATGACTTCTCACGAAAATTTAAATATAGCCTGCTGCCAAAGCTTGCACGGGTTGAAATACCTTTGATCTCATGTTTCAATTTCCGCAGTTCTCGTTTTAAATAGAAAATATAAATAAGAAGCGCTAATGCTAGCAAGACAAAAACCCACATAACATTCACGCTCCTTTCGTTAGTCAAATTTGAAGCCTATGCCCCATACAGTTTTAATGTAGTTTGTGTCTTCTATGTTAAGCTTATTTCGTATATTACTAATATGCATGTTAATCGTTTTATCGCTATCAAAAAATGGTTCATTCCAAACACTTTCGTATATATTTGCACGACTGAAAACCTTTTGTGGATTTTCAAGAAACAATAGAAGGATTGCGTATTCGCGGCCAGTTAAATGAAGGTTTCTATCATTTACCTTCACTTCACGCGTTTCTAAATTAAGGCTGATATTTTTGTAATGAATTTCTTTCATATTGCTGTCTGAGGCCTTTGTTGCTGCATGACGTAATTGAATGTGAATACGAGCAACTAGTTCCTTCACATCAAAAGGTTTTGTAATGTAATCATCTGCCCCATTTACTAAAAGCTCCAATTTTGAATTTTGGTCATTTTTAGCTGAAATCACAATGACAGGAACAGTTGTATGATTTCGAATCTCTTGAAGAAATTGTTCTCCACTCATCCCTGGGAGCATCAAATCTAAGAGAACTAAATCTACCTGATTTTGTTCGAATAACAATTTCCCTTCAGTTCCTGAGTACGCACTTAGTGTTTTAAAACCATGTAAATCTAATGCGTCTTTGATTAATGAATGAATTGCCATGTCATCTTCAATGATTAAAATCTTTGCCATCATTATCGACCTACTTTATGTCGGTTCGTTTAAAGAAAAGAATTCCTATAGTTGATGATATCACGATTGTAATGAGGCTGACCAATATCATTTCACGAAATTTAGCAATATCCGCTGGATTTGCGAAATCTGAATAAAATAGGAAGGATTCCGTAAACCAGTAAGTGACTCGCTTAAAATGTTCCGTTTGTTGGAAAATTCCCGCTCCAAAGCCTGTACCAATCGTATAAAGGAAACTCCATATAAGAGAGATACCACTATTTTTTGTTAAAAAGCTAATCATCACATAGATGGATACGTTTGATAAAATTAAAAAATAAAGCGTACTAAACGTTTTAATAGTATACCAGAGATAATTGCTTATCCCAGCAACATCACCAAAGCCAAATCCTACTGAAAAGCCTATCATACCAATTGCCGTCATGACGAATGCGCCAACGAGAGTTAGAATTGCGGCAATCATTAGCTTTGAAAGATAATAATGCGTCCGACTACGTCCTAATGACAACGCATTTCGAATCGTACCATTTTGAAATTCTTCCCCAATAAAGAAACTGACAAAAGCACTTATTACAAGTAAAATCGTTAATCCGTTTTTCTCCATCATTAGAATACCTGTTGCACCATTAATGACAGTATCAATTGCTTGGACGAGTTCTTCACCATAATGCACGAGCATTTTACTATTCAGGACTTGGAAGATAGGAAGAAAAGATAAAACCGCTAAGACGATCAAGAGTTTTCTGCTACGAAATAGTTTGATTTTTTCAGCTGTTAAAAGATTAAGCATGAGTAGTACCTCCTGTTAATTGTAAGAAATAATCTTCAAGCTTCTGTCTAGTTGTACCAATTCGCGAAACATTCACGTTAGCTAAGACTAACGAACGATTGATTTTTGCAACGTCATCTAAACGTTCGTAAATGTTAATTTCCGTTCCGTTGATCACTTCATAATCTTTAATCCCTAATTCGTTTAGAACAACAACAGCTCTCGAAACCTCTGTTGTTTCTAATTCGATGTATCGTCGTGTTTCACTTGCTAATTCCTCCCGCGAAAGCTCGCTAATAAGTTTGCCGTCATGTAAAATACCGTAATGTGTAGCAACCTGTGAAAGTTCATCAAGTAAGTGACTTGATAGTAAGACGGTAATACCACGCTCTGTCACCAACCGTTGAATGATTTCACGCATTTCAACAATTCCAGACGGATCAAGACCATTTGTCGGTTCATCTAAAATTAAAAACTCCGGATTCGTAATAAGTGTTAAGGCGATCGCTAAACGTTGACGCATTCCTAAAGAGAAGTTCTTCACCTTTTTCTTACCTGTATCACTAATGTTCATTAAGCGAAGTAAATCAACGATTTCCCGTTCGCTTACACCGCCGTTTGCTGCTTGTACTTGCAGATTCTCTCGAGCTGTTAATTCTGGATAAAGTGAAGGAGTTTCAATCGATTGTCCCATTTTTCTTCGTGCGTGTTGTAGTCCTTTTATACCGGTTTTACCGAATAGTTCAATATCACCTTCGTCGATTGAGATCAACCCCATGATGGTTCGCATAAATGTCGATTTCCCCGCGCCATTCTCTCCGATCAACCCATAAATCATTCCACGTTTAATTTCGATCGATACTTTATCAAGCGCTCTATGTTT
>NZ_CADEPK010000421.1 GCF_902829255.1 Metabacillus niabensis
ACAATATATAGACTAACGACTAGGTTAATTTACTATATACCAGTGTTTGTTGGAGGTCAGACCCTTTTAAAGTCACCCTCGTTCTTTAAATCTCAAATTGCTTAACATGTAAGGATTGGTAGAAGCCGCGCTCGTTAAGTAGTTCATGATGTGTTCCTTGTTCGATAATTTCTCCATCTTTAATGACGATAATTTTGTCTGCTTTTTCGATTGTTTTTAAGCGGTGTGCGATAACAAAGCTTGTTTTGCCTTTTGTTAAGTTTGATAGTCCTTTTTGAATTTGCACCTCTGTTCTTGTATCAATATTTGAAGTTGCTTCATCTAAAATAAGAATGTCAGCATCAGCTAAAATAGCCCTAGCGATCGATAGTAATTGCTTTTGGCCCTGGCTTAAATTTGCCCCGCCGGCTGTAATTTCTGTTTGATATTGCTTTGGCATATACTTAATAAATTGATGTGCAGAAGCTGTTTTCGCTGCAGAAATGACTTCCTCGTCAGTTGCATCAAGTCTGCCGTAGCGAATATTTTCCATAATTGTTCCAGAAAAGAGATACGGATCCTGAAGAACGATGCCAATCCGTCTTCGCAAATCCCGAATTCGATAATTTTTAAGATTTTCTCCATCAATTTTTATTTCCCCTGCTTGAATATCATAAAAACGAAGCAGAAGATTAATGATTGTCGTTTTTCCTGATCCCGTTGGTCCAACTAACGCAATCATATTACCTGCATCAGCGTGAAAATGAATATTCTTTAAAATCGGTTTATTCGGTTCATAACTAAAATGAACATTAGAAAATTCAATATCACCTTTAAAATGTGTTACAGATACTGCATTTTTTCGATCCTGAAGATCAGGAACCTCATCCATCGTTTCAAATACTCGTTCCGCACCAGCAAGTGCTGCTTGGATTGAGTTCAACAATGTTGACATCTGATTTATCGGTCGGGAAAATTGTCGCGAATACGTAATAAAGGATGCAATAACCCCAATTGTGACATGTCCATTCAACGCCATAATCGCTCCAACGCCGATGACTAAGCCAAGACCTATATTGCTAATAAAGTTATTTGTAGGTCCAAGAAAACCTGAAAACATATCCGCTCTCATTGCTGAATTGCGAAGACGTTCATTGACTTCATGAAATTGCGAATATGATTTTTCCTCTTTGCCAAATAGCGATATCACTTCACTACCACTTATTGCTTCCTCGATAAATCCATTTACCTCACCAACATCCTTTTGTCTTTTCGCAAAATTTTCTCTGCTTGCCGTCACAATTTTTTTCGTAACATATAGCATAAGTGGAATTGTCAGACATGATACAATCGCTAATACCCAATTTAATGAAAACATTGCGATCGTTACACCTGTAACGGTTAATATCGATGAAATGATTTGAATAACACTTTGGCTTAACGCTTGATTTAAATTTTCGATATCATTTGTAAATCTACTCATCAATTCGCCATCTTTATTTCGATCAAAGAACTGCAATGATAAGGTTTGAAGCTTTTTAAATAAGTCCTCACGTAACGTTCCTATCGTTTTGACCGACAGATTAACCATGATATAAGCCTGCAGCCATGTAAATACAGATGTAGCAAAATAAATCCCTAAAAGCAGGCCACACATTCTAATCGTTCCATCAAGATCCTTCGGAATGATGAAATGATCAATTATCACCCCAATAAAGTACGGCCCAAGCAAACTCAATAACGAGCTAATGACGACAAAAATGGAAGATAAAACAAGACCGGCTTTATGCTGCTCCATATATCGCCAAATCCTACGAAGCGTTCGTTTTGGGTTCCTTGTTTTAGCAGCCTTAGGGTGAATTCTCGCTTTCGGACCTGTTGTTTGCTGTATTTTTACTATTTGATTAGGTTGACTACTCAACAACAACTCCCCCCTTATCTGTTTGCGTATAATAAATCTCCTGATATAATTCACATGTTTCCAGCAATTGTTGATGTGTTCCTACGCCTACTAGCTGTCCATCATCGAGGACAAGAATTTTATCCGCATCGATGATGGAAGAAATTTTAGAAGCGACAACAAATAACGTCGTATCCGTAAAATCTGATTTTAATGAATGCAATATCGCTTGCTCTGAGCCAGCATCAACTGCAGAAGTAACATCGTCCAAAATAAGGAAAGAAGGTCTTCTAATTAAAGCTCTTGCAATTGATAGCCGCTGTTTTTGCCCACCAGATAAATTTGTTGCTCCTTGTGTTAAATGGTAATCAAATTGATGTTCAAGCTTTTCAATAAACTCAAAAGCAGCAGCCTGTTTAGCCGCGATAATGAAGTCTTCCTCTGTTGCTGATTCTTTTCCAAACTTTAAATTGCTTGAAATACTACCTGAAAAAAGGATTGGCTTTTGCGAAATAAACCCAATTGATGATCGTAGATTGTCTAAATGATGTTTCGAAATACTTATCCCATCTAGTAAAATATCACCTTTTTGGGGCTGATATAGCCTTGGCAGCAGCTTGATTAAGGTTGTCTTCCCGCTGCCTGTTGGACCGATAATTCCAATCTTTTCTCCTTTTTTAGCCGAAAATGAAATATTTTTTAATACATCTTCCCCATCATTCGTATACGAAAATGACACATTCCGAAATTCTACATCACCTTGTATTCTAGTGACAGACTCTATATCTTCTACTCTCTCAATTTTATTTTCAACTTCTAATATATGCTGAACCCGATCTGCAGATGGGAATGCTCTCATTAGTTGCATAAGAACTGTACTACTAGACATTAATGACATTAAAATAATATTTAAGTAGTTAATAAATGCTAGGATAACACCAACTTGAATAATCGTTTCCCCTACAGGAATGACACCGAATAAAAGCGCAACAATAATGCCACAATTTATCACAAATAATAAAATTGGCATTAATACTGTGATGACTTGGTCTGCTGTAATTGTTTTCCTCGTTAACGAATCGTTTACCTTTTTAAATAAGCTAATTTCATAGTCTTTACGCACAAAGGCTTTAATGACACGAATTCCAGCGATGCTTTCCTGCAATTTCGTATTAAGCTGATCAAGCCCCTCCTGTACTTTTTTAAACCATTGTCCTGCTTTTTTTGAGCAAATGACAATAAAACATACTAAAATCGGAATCGATACCAACAAGATCGGAAACAATTCTCTCGCTTGAAAAAAGACGATAAAAATACTTCCGATGAACAATAGCGGCCCCCTTACAAATACACGCAATGTCATCATCAAAGCATTTTGAAGCACTGCAATATCACTTGTAAGGATCGTAATTAATTTTCCCGTTCCAACAGCATCACGATTCTCACTAGAAAAATGAAGTGCACGCTTAAATACATCTCTTCTTAAATCAGTTGCTACATTTACCGCAGCCTTCGTACTGTAAATCGTACAGCTTGCACCACCAACTAAACCGATTACGGCTGCAAGCAGCATAAAAATCCCCATTTGAATCACATAAGACATGTCATCATTTGCAATTCCGTTATCAATCATTTTTTGCATAATCACAGGCTGCAATAGATCCATCGCTACCTCAAGTGCCATCAAAATCGGAGCAAGGATAACGAACAGCTTATATGGAGTTGTATATCTTAATAGTTTTTGAACAGATTTCATTCTTCTCCTCCCTCTACATCATGCTTTGACAAATTGACTAATTTTTGCCGACTATCCTCAAGAATGGAGATTAAATCATTCGCTTTTTGCGGATTTCCCATTACACTTCGCAGCGCATAATGATATTCCAATTGAAACTTCTCAAATTGTTCCTTTAATAGTGCAGCTTCCTTTGATTGCTTCCACATTAATTTAAAACGCCAATCCTCCCAAAACTGCTCCTCATCCTGAACAACATCTTTTAAATACTCTAAGCCAGTCGTATGTAAAACATATACCTTTTTATCAGCTTGCTCATGAACACCAATAAAGTCTCGATCAAGCAAATCTTGTAGAGCTGGATAAATCGTACCAGCACTTGGCGAATAATGTCCCTCACTTCTTTCCTCCAATAGCTTCATCACTTGGTAGCCATGTCTAGGCGCTTCGTTTAAAAGCTGAAGAATAGCAAGCTGAATAAGCCCCTTTCGCTTAGGAGGCTTCTTTTTCGAACCATGTTTATGATGTGAACGTTTCTCTACTAATTTTCTAATCGTTTTCATTCCCTTTTCCGTAATCATATAGAAATGATGATGATTCAACTCGAGCAAGCCTTCTTGTACAAACTCTTCAAGTAAGGACCCGGCATCAGGAAACGTTGTTAACAATTCCTCCTGATTACTCGCATTTCGACTAATATGTAGCAATATAGGCAAAATCTCCTCTTTTGAGTATGCCATGATGATATACCTCCCTTTTAATAAGCTATTACGATAAATCTTAATCGATATCATTAAAGAAAACAATACATATATCGAAATTTTTAATCGATATATATTTCTCGAAAAATTTTTTCGTTCTTATATTTCTTGCATACAAAAAACGACCCCGATTTCGAGGTCGTTTACATGTTATAAATGAAAGAAAATACCCATTAATGAATAAATAATTACAGTTGAAAATAGCACAGTCATATGAAGGAGTGAAAATAAAAACATTGATTTTGCCCATTTCTCAGAATCCATCTTCTTATAACCATAAATACTTAAAACTAGCCATGCAATTCCTAAAAGAAGTGCAACTAACATTAATCCTAAGCTTAAAGTAATAAACGGTAAGCTAAACAGAATTAAAATAACTAAATAAATATTCGTTTGAATATATGTCCGTCTTACTCCTTTAACAACAGGGAGCATCGGTACTTTTGCCGCCTTATATTCATCATGTCTTCTTATCGATATCGCATAAAAATGTGGCATTTGCCAGATTACCTGAATAACAAATAAACCGATGATGGCAGGATGAGTAATATCTGGATAAATTGCTGCCCAACCAATAAGTGGTGGCATCGCTCCAGAAATACTCCCTATCTCTGTATTATAAATCGTTCTCCTCTTACTCCACATCGTATACGGTACAACATACATAAATAAACCTAAAAATCCAAGTAATGCTGCGAGTGGAGTAGTAAAATAGAGTGCAGCTAAACCCAAAATCGACATAGCGATTCCAAGCCATAATACTGTTTTGAACTTTATCTCCCCTGTTACAGTCGGTCGACTTTTCGTTCGTTCCATAATGGCATCAATATCTCTATCATATAAGTTATTAAATGATCCAGCAGCTCCAATAATTAGAATTGATCCAATTGTTGCTAGGAGAATCTCTGGTATTTTATCAACTATACTAAAATGATATGTGTATAATGCGAGGGTTAGTCCTGCGAACATTGTAATGAGATTTGATTTGATAATACCCGTTTTTACCGTTGCTGATAAAATACTAAACATAGACTGTTCCGTCTTCTTTTCTTGATAGCTTTTTTTCATAACACTTCTATAATCCCTTTTCTATTATTAATATATATCTATTGTACCACTTATAAACGCCAATATCACAAGAGAACTCTTACTATTTTGTGTCAGTGATCTTTATCACATTAAAAAAGCGTTACCAATAAAAGCACGCTTATTCATCGGTCAGTGAAGATTGTCAGCTGCTTGGTGATGGAGCTAGACAATTATAAACAAGACTAAGTTTCTTATATCATCTTGCCATCCCCTCTTCTTCGTGAATAAGAATATATTATTGTAATGCTTCTATCGAAAAATATCAGCAAAAAAGTGCTCCACTACTGATTCATGCTTCAAAGTACGATTATAAATACAGCAACAGCTCGTTTTTCGTAACACGAAATGAGGGCTCCCCCAAATCCACCTATAGAATGGCAACACTCTT
Organism: Metabacillus niabensis; assembly: GCF_902829255.1. Classification (GTDB taxonomy): domain Bacteria; phylum Bacillota; class Bacilli; order Bacillales; family Bacillaceae; genus Metabacillus; species Metabacillus niabensis. The sequence goes on from NZ_CADEPK010000421.1 coordinate 5,853, forward strand.
TCATTTACCATGCTAGATAGGGAGGTATGTTCCTAGAATATCATTTTCCTCAATTCTTTTTCATTCTTGTTCATTCATTAAATATCTATCATACTTATTAAACAATTATTGCTTTCTCATTGAATATCAGATATTCTATATTTTGCCAATAAATCCAAAATAGGCCTACATTTTCAACATACACCTCTAGCCCTAGAATGAGATCCTTCTAGGGTTCATTGTAACCTTATCCAGCTTCAACTAAAATGAACATTAAGATTTCGATATTCATTTAAAACTAGATTGAAAGAAGGGATATATTTGAAGAAGTTTTTGATATTCTTGTTTTTTATCGTTGGACTTTTTCTTCTTATTTTGACAAATACATCTTGGTTATCATTTGCTGGGAATAACGATGAAATTTCTGTTACAGATGATATTTCCAAGATTGATATTGATGTTTCCAGTGTTGGTACGATAATTATTCCTGAAAAACGTAATACTGTCGCGTTTGATTATAAAGGGAAAGGAAAGGTTGAACTTAAACAAAAGGGCGATACGATTAAAGTTGAATTACAATCGCGAAATTGGATTAATTTCTTCTCATTTAACAACAAAAAACTAACAATTTATATTCCTGAACAATTTGATAAAGAGCTTAACATAAAAAGTCGTTCTGGAAATGTTCAGTTTTCTGGAAAATCAAAAATGGAATTAGATAAACTTGCCATCGAAATCGGATCTGGGAATATTGAGGTACAGGACATTTCAGCAAATACATTTGAAAGTGAAGGATCCTCTGGAAATCTTGAGATCAACTCTCTGACAGCAAACAGCGGAACAGTAAAAATGAAATCAGGAAATATCGAAATTAAAGATTATACTGGTGAATTAAATAGCTCTATTACATCTGGCAGATTAGATTTACACCTAGCTGATTTGTCAAATAACCTTAGCGTGAAGGTGAATTCTGGTAATGCAACGATCGATATTCCAGATTCAGCAGATTTTCGTCTTAAAGGTGAGATTGGCAGTGGTGATATTTCCACAAATTATGCCCTCACAGAAATAAATGAAGAGAAGCATTCAATTGAAGGAAAGAGCGGCACGGGAAAACATGACATTATTCTAGACGTAAATAGTGGAAGAATTGAGTTAGAGTAAGCTATCAAAAACCATATTGTACGTCAATTAGCAAAAAAAGCGGATGAATCATAGTGTCACCCCTACGAGGGAGGCTATCTACTAGATTCTTCCGCTTTCTTTCATGTTAAATCCTGTCTTTATCCTTTTCTAGTAAGCATCTCTGTTAAACTCTATTTTAATAGACGATAGCCTTTTTTTGCTTTCCACCTTGTTTCGGATTATTCACTTGATGATGATCCTTATTAAAGAAGCGTTGTTTTACATAAGGAACAAGGAAGCGGTCACCGCCCCATATATAAGCTCCTTTTCCAACAAACAAGAGAATGATTGCTGCTGTGAATAAAATCGGATTTGTGCTTACTGTTCCTGCAAGAAGGAAGTTTAAATTCATAAATGCTCCAGCTATTAATGCTGGAATTGTCGCAACCCCAACAATTAACCCAATACCAACTAATACTTCGCCCCAAGGGATAAGAACATTAAATAGCTTAATATTCGGTAAGGCAAAGCCCTCTAAGAAATTCGCATACCATCCTTGGACTGCTGGGTTATCACCTGTTGCTTTTCCAATTGCCCCCTGAACAAATCCTCCTGCATCAAAACCATCAGCTACTTTATGCCAACCTGCCTCAATCCATTGAATCCCTAACCAAACACGTAATACTGTCCAAATAATGCTAACCTTCTCATTTTCCCACCATTTCATAATGGCTCAACTCCTTATTTTTATTTGTGAAGTATTTCACAAGATTAGGTAAAAAAGATTGGTTGATAGCATAAAATCCACCGATTTCACTTGTGAAACATTTCACATATTCTTTACACTTTTAATTTACTTCTTTTTATCTATACTTGCAATGGTTATTTTACATGTTCACAGAGAGTTCAAAATTACCTCTTCATCATGTGGTAAAGCTTATTAAAGTGGGGAAAAAAAGAGAAAAACCTTATCATAAAATAGGTCAATCTCTTTCAAAGAATAAAGCAATAATCGATTATTCATCAGCTTCCATATCGTAAACAAGCCATTCGCTCCCAGCGATTTGATTTGATGAATCAACAATTTTTTGCATTACCCGCTCAAATTCAGCTCCTTTTAAAGCAGTTGGCTGATAGTTATTTCGGTCTGTGACAGACGAAATCGAAAAAGGAACAATATTTATTTCCTTTTTATCTGTCACCTTTCCATTTTCCAAATAAAAGGTTTGCTGAAATACGTACGTATCCTTATCACTTGGGTTTCGATTCCCGCCAAACATAAAGTTTCCAAGACTATAAACAATAAATCTACCATTATATTCTTCTATTCCTTGAATAACATGAGGATGATGCCCAATGATTAAGTCAGCCCCGCTATCGATTGTATATTTTGCTAATGACCTTTGAACTTCGTTTGGTACATATTGTCTTTCAATCCCCCAATGATAATGGACAAGAACAATTTGTGCCCCCCTGTCTCTTAATAGCTTAATATTTGTTTCAACTTTATTACGCAGTTCTTTTGTATCATCCCAACCTTCAAATCCTATTGCACCAATTTTTACCCCGTTAATCTCCTCAAGATAAACATGATCGTAGCCAAAGTAACCGACACTATATTGCTTTAATGTAGCAATCGTATCATCGTAGCCTTTTTGTAAATAATCATATATATGATTATTGGCGAGATTAACTGCATCAATCCCACCTAAGGTCAAAATTTTCGCGTAGGAAGGATCTCCTTTAAAACGAAATGTTTTATTTGCCTTTTGCGTTGCATTTGTTAATGTCGTTTCTAAATTAACTGTAGTTAAGTCATCTTTGCGAAAGATGTCCAGTCCTTTGGTAAAGTAGGACAAGTCATTTTTTGTCGCTTCATCAACAAATGAACCGCTGTATTGAAAGGTTTCATCTGTTCCAAGAGTAAAATCTCCTGCTGCACTTATTTTGATTTGAGCTTTATCAATTTGCTCTTGAACTTCTCCAACAGGTATAGCTTCTTTAGGCTTCTTTATCTCTTCTTCTGTTATGGGATTTTCTGGTGTTTTATTTTGTTTATTGCTACTATTATCCTCAACAGGCTTTGTTGCAACTTCTTCCTGTTTTCCAAATTGGCTATACATTACTCCCCCGAATAGAATGAGAAAACAAACTAGTAAACTTTGCAAAAGCGTTTTTTTTGCTCTCCGCCTTTTACGCTTGACTCTTGATCTCCTCAGTTCATTTTCTTGATTCACCCAATGCTCCCACCCTTTTCTTATGCCATAACATAGTTTAATACTTATGTAACTAAAAAATTACTAGTTTTGTTGCAAAAAATACGAGAATCTCTATTAAAAGCTATAATAAATTCTCACCTACTAAAAAATTCTACTAATTCATCTCCTTTTAACCGATAAAAATGTTTTTATAAAAAAGTTTTTTTGTAAATCTATGATAATAGTTAAAATAGTGTTAAGATATTAATAATTTAAATTATTTGAATTTATGAAATTTTAAAAATGGAGTGATTAAGGGTGGCAGAATTACGCAGTAATATGATTAAACAAGGATTTGACCGTGCACCACATCGAAGCTTGCTCCGTGCTGCTGGTGTTAAAGAAGAGGACTTTGGTAAACCGTTTATTGCGGTTGTGAACTCATATATTGATATTGTTCCAGGTCATGTACATTTACAGGAATTCGGAAAAATCGTGAAAGAGGCAATTCGGGAAGCCGGTGGTGTTCCATTTGAAATGAATACGATTGGTGTTGATGATGGAATTGCGATGGGACATATTGGAATGAGATACTCATTACCAAGTAGAGAAATTATTGCAGACTCAGTTGAAACGGTTGTTTCTGCACACTGGTTCGATGGAATGGTCTGTATTCCAAACTGTGACAAAATCACACCTGGAATGTTGATGGCAGCACTTCGAGTGAATATTCCAGCAATCTTTGTAAGTGGTGGACCAATGAAGGCTGGGGTTGACAAGGAAGGAAACCCTCTTGACTTAACATCAGTTTTTGAAGGTGTTGGCGCATACCAATCTGGATTAATTGATGAAGCAAGATTACAGGAAATTGAACAATTTGCATGTCCAACATGTGGATCATGCTCAGGAATGTTCACAGCAAACTCTATGAACTGTTTAGCTGAAGGACTTGGACTAGCTCTCCCTGGTAACGGAACGATTTTAGCAGTTGCTCCTGAACGTAAGGAGTTTGTTAAACGCTCTGCTAAACAACTGATGGAGCTAATTGAAAAGGATATTAAACCACGTGATATCGTAACAATTGATGCAATCGATAACGCATTTGCATTAGATATGGCAATGGGTGGATCAACAAATACGGTTCTTCATACACTTGCTTTAGCTCAAGAAGCTGAAATTGACTATTCATTAGAAAGAATTAATGAAATTGCGAAACGCACACCACATTTAGCAAAAATTGCCCCGGCATCAGATTACCATATTGAGGATGTTCATAATGCAGGTGGCGTTAGTGCGATTATTAATGAGCTTCTTAAAAAGCCAGGTACAATTAATGGTGACTGTCTAACAGTTTCTGGAAAAACATTACGTGAAAATGTTGCTGGTGCAGAGATTTTAGACGAAAATGTCATTCGTCCTTTAAGTAATCCACATTCAGAGGAAGGTGGTCTTTCTGTACTATTTGGTAACCTCGCGCCACACGGTTCAATCATTAAAGTTGGTGCAGTTGATCCAGAGGTTGGCGGCTATCATCGTGGACCTGCAATTTGCTTTGATTCACAAGAGGAAGCTCTCTCTGGAATCATTACAGGCAAAGTAAAAGAAGGGCATGTTGTAGTTATTCGCTATGAAGGTCCTAAAGGTGGTCCTGGAATGCCAGAAATGCTTGCCCCAACTTCACAAATTGTTGGACGTGGTCTTGGAGCGAAGGTCGGCTTAATCACTGATGGACGTTTCTCAGGAGCATCACGTGGTATTTCAATCGGTCACATCTCACCGGAAGCAGCAGAAGGCGGTCCAATTGCGTTTGTTGAAGATGGTGACATTATCGAGCTTGACTTAAAGAAACGGACAATCCAGCTTGAAATCTCGGATGAAGAATTTGCGAAACGACGTGCAAACTGGAAAGGCTTTGAGCCAAAAGTGAAAAAAGGCTACTTAGCTCGTTATTCTAAGCTTGTTACATCTGCTAGTACTGGCGGAGTCATGAAAATTTAATTACTTTTTCCGTTTTAACCTGGCAACATCCTTAATGAGGAGGTTGCCAGGTTTTTTCTTGGAAATTTCCCTTCAATTTATTTTCCTCCAATAACATCTACAACATAATTTTCAGCAGAAATAGTCATCCTATAATTACACATTAACGATCATATTTAGGAAGTAGGAGCTATATTGAACGGGAAAATTATCGAAGTAGTGGATAAAAAACTAAAGGATCGCATTGAAAAAGAAATAAACGGAATGACGTTTACAAAAAACTTCCGCTCCCCTACTGCAGAGGAATGGTATCTCTTCCTGCCAAGCTTTCACGATCCGGTTACTGGCGGTGCAGCTGGGAAGGCAATTATTCATTATAACCTTTACGATACAAAGCATATTTTCATTAATCCAACGATCATTTTTGATGACCCTGAATTACATGATCGCAAATTACACGGACTTGTCTATGCAATTGCAGACGAAATCGTCAATCGGCTTGTCGGTTATGCTGATACATTATTGTCCGTTCATTCAGGGGCGAATTCATACAATGCAGAATATAAACAATAACGAATAGGTAGTGAATCCAATGAGCAAGCAACTTATGAAAGCAATTAATGAATACGCTATACCACTCCATACTCATAATGATGTTTCATTCCTCCTCAACGAAATCGATGATGAAACATTTGTTTTACTTGGTGAATCCTCCCATGGAACATCAGAATTCTATCAAATCCGTTCAGAGCTTTCCAAAAGGCTCATAGTAGAAAAGGGATTTACGTTTATCGCTGTTGAGGGCGATTGGCCTGCATGTTTGCAAATAAACCGTTACATTAAAGGCTATGACAAGCATATAAAAAGTGCAAGGGACGCTCTAAAAAAGGTTAATCGTTGGCCAACATGGATGTGGGCAAATGAAGAAATGCTTGAGCTGATTGAATGGCTAAAAAAGTATAACAGCAAGCAACCAGAGAATAAAAAAGTTGGTTTTTATGGAATTGATATTTACTCATTATGGGAATCGATGGATGAAATAATCCATCATCTAGAAAAATCCAACTCACAAATGCTAAACGCTGCAAAGGAAGCATTTGCTTGTTTTGAACCATTCAATCGGAGACCAGAGAAATACGGGGTCGCAGCAGCATTTTACGGTGAAACATGCCATGAAGAAGTAATAAGGCTTTTGACTGAGCTTCGCCTCAACAAGCATGAATTCGCTAATAATGAAGAAGACAGTTTAAATATTGAAATCAATGCACTTATAACAGCAAATGCAGAGAATTACTACAGGACAATGGTTACAGATGACAATGGGTCATGGAATATTCGTGACAAGCATATGGTACAAGTTATTGAAAAAATATCACAATTTTACGTTGAGCATGCAAAGGGAATTATTTGGGAGCATAATACACATGTTGGTGATGCCCGTGCAACGGATATGGCGGATGAAGGCATCATAAACGTAGGACAAATCATGAGAGAGCAATTTGGTGAAGCTGCACTATTTATTGTTGGCTTTGGAACGAATTTTGGTACAGTTATCGCCGCAGACCAGTGGGGAGTAAATTATGAACGAATGGATGTTCCAAAAGCAAAATCTCGGAGCTGGGAGGATTTAATGGGTAAGGCAGGTCCGCACGACAAGCTATTATTTTTCAATCAAAAAAATCGCGAGCTTTTTTCTGAAACAATTGGTCATAGAGCAATTGGGGTTGTTTATAATCCCAATTATGAGCATTTAGGCAATTATGTACCTTCGAGCATGTCGAACCGTTACGATGCTTTCATTTATATCCATCAAACAAATGCCCTAACACCTCTTGAGGTTGAAGCTGTTTATTTATAGCTAATTGTATATTCCCGAACAAAAAAACGAATACTTTAATTGTTAATCGTGAAAAAGGAGGAATCATAATGGATGCTAAGCGAGCACAAGAAATTTCAAATTCACCGACAATGATTAATGTTATGTATCAAGGAAATAGCGTCTACATTGAACACGTTGATCAAGAAAGAGAATTAGCAACAATTCACCCAATAAATGAGCCAAACCAAAAGCAAAGTGTTTCTGTTACGAATTTAGTTGAATTAAGTGAGTAAAAATCAACTATCATAGCTAAATAATCTAATAAAAAGAGGATAATTAGGCGGCATATTTCGCTTAACTATCCTCTTTTTTTACTTCTGACTAAGGCTAAGATATGGATTTAACTTTTTGATCATCTCATCAAGCTCAATCGATTGATTAAAGTACATTTTCTTAGCATTTTTATCCTTTGTTCTAAAAGCCATTGCTTCAATCTCAATTTGAGCGTTTCTTAAATTTGTGGAAAGCTCCTGCTTATGTTTTTCTTGTTGAACCTTAATATCATCCTTGTACAAATCAACATACACTTTTCCGTTAGAATTTATTTGTGCTAAAAAAACATCTTCAATTTTCGATGCACCTTGTTTTTTAATTTCCTCTAAAAGCCACTTCCTCGTATACCCTAAATAGTTCAAACGTTTGTCTAATAATGTTCCATCTATGATAACGAGAGATGGAGCGTGATCCTCTTCCATACTTAGCCCTAAATCTTTAGGTGTTAATGACTGGTACTCAGGCTTTTTCATAACACTTATTTGCCCATTTGTTTCTAATATGGCCATTTCAACCTCTGAAAGATTAAAGGCATCTTTTTCCCTTAAGCCATTCATTAAATCGTCATATGTCAGCTTGTGCTTAAAAAGACTTTTCTCCATTATTTTTCCGTTCTTTACTAATATTGAAGGACTGCTCTCGACAAGATCGCGAAACTTAAAGGATTTAATGGCACCATAGGCAATAATAATTGAAAATAGCGTGTAAATGACAATTCCTATCAAGCCATTTCTAATTTTCATTTCTATGTCTAGCGCTAAGGTCGAAGCCATGTCCCCGATAACAATTCCAATGACGTAATCGAAAAAGGTAAGATGTGAAATTTGCTTTTTCCCCAATATTCTTGCGAGAGAAAACAATACTAGGAATGATAAAACTGTTCTCAAAGCAACAATTAAATATTCAGGCATAATAACCTCCAGCAAGTGTTATAATTATTATCTTTCCCTATCTTAAAAAATGTAGCAATTCATTCTTCCTTGAAATTTAAGCACCTTTTGTAAGACCATAACCATTAGTGGTTTAAGCAGCATATTGTTTTGTCGGGAAATAAGCTGGATGTCATGAGCTTATCGATATCATCGGAAATTTTAAAATAATAAAAAGCACATGACGATTTGCTGTCTCTGTCATGTACTTTAAACGATCTCAAGATTTAATTGTCTCTATCCCGTGTTAAAAATGCTTCAATGCTTCTCTTCTACTCAGCGGCTTCAAGCTATGTGTAGATACAAATGACATTACAGCATCAGGATTTGTTTTTGCATACTGTCGTAAAGCCCAACCAATCGCTTTTTGCACAAAAAACTCATTGCTGTCTGCCCTACGTAAAATATAACGATAAAGTCTTTCAACATCGGTTTTATCCTTATAAAAAAGCTGATAAATAATTGCTGTTCTTTGTAACCATATATTTTCATCCTCAATCCATTTATCAGCATAGCTCGAAATAATTTCAGGATGTGCTAAAAAAATGCTTCCAATCGAATGTGGTGCCAATTCATCAACTGTATCCCACCACGATTTCTTTACTATTAAATTCGATAACCATGGGATATCCTCTGGACCTAAAGTTTTTTTACTTTTCGCTAAAAGATCGAGAGCACCCTTTTGAAATTCTCTCTCCGGCATATCCCATAGAAAATAAATAACCGCTTGTAAACAATCTTTATCAGGGAGTCCATTGTCTTTGATAAACTGTGAAGTTAACTTCCTACGAATTGGGGCTCTTATCCCTAAAAATTCAAATTGATTTCGCAAATAATTTTTTGACCACTCTGCGTACTCTTCATCTTTATGACTATCATATAATTTGATTAATGGGAGAAGATAGTTTTTTATCATTTCGTCCATCGTAGCTCATCCTTTGTATCATGTTAGATTTTTCATCAATTGTTCCAATGTCGTTTTCAAGCCAATTTCATATGGTGTCGCAACAATTTCACCGATTCGTTTTTCATATTTTTCGCCGCTTAGCGTAAAGCCATCCTCCGTAATATACATGATTTCTACGACTTCCTTCAAGACTGGATCAAATAATCCGCTAAGGCGCACCGCAGCTCTATTTAACGGGATAACTGGTTTATTATTTCCAGTTATCTCCCTTGCGATTGCAAGCAGTTCTTTTCCAGTAATTAATCCAGAGCCAGGAATATTCCAATTTTCACCGTAGGCATCATCCCTGCTAGCTACCTCTACAATCATTTTCGCAGCATCAGGTAAATAAATATATTCTCTTGGGGTGTGCAAGCTTCCAATAAATATTGAAAGCTTCCCAGATGCTAATCCTGTTAATGTTGGTTGCAGATAGGAGTTTTGTGAAGTAACCCCATAATAATCAGGCAGCCTCACAATTAATGGTTTCGCATTACTCCATTTTTTGTCAAAGATTAAATTTTCAAATTGAACACGTAATTTCCCCTTTTTCGTATGTGGTTGCTTCGGATGATTCTCATCACCTTTCGCTACTTGGTGACCATACACATATATTCCATCTACAATCACAATTTTCTTTCCTAAAGCATCAGCTGCCTTCATTACGCGTTCACCTAAAGGAAGAAGGTGCTGCTCCATCTCATGATATGGGACATTTGCACATTGAAAAATAACATCAGCATCATTTGCCGCCTCAACGATTGTTTCATATGCAAAGATATCCCCTAGCTTATACGTTAACAATGGATGATGATGATTATCGATAACCAAATGATTTAATTTCGTTTCTGATCTCCCGAATGCAGTGACTTCGATTCCTCTTGCTAATAATTCAGTGACGATAACTTGACCAGTACCACCTGTTGCTCCTAATACAATTGCCTTTTTCATATTATTCTCTCCTTTATATTTAGTGATTAATCAATAATTAATTAAGTGAAACTGTTCCTTCTTTTTATTTTCCCACTAAAGATTTAGTTAGTGATTAATCAATAACTAAATCTTTAAATAAAAAACCGAATGATGCTTCGGTCTATTTTACTTTGCTATCCATTAACTCAGGTAAATCCATGAAGTAAGAAATGTTACACAATATCCCTCTTGCTAAAAAGGTCGTTACCTCCCTCTCTGGATTGGAAATTCCTGCTTCTTTAAACCTTTCAAGCGTATAGTTTCGCAGCTTCAGCAAACTGTTTTTCGTTATTTCTCGTATCGATTCTTCTACAATCGAAAAGCTGACCACTTGTAATGAGATTTCATGAGGATGTGATATCGATAATTGTTCATATGCGTCAACCATTTTCTCAACAAGCTCTTCAGGCTTAGCATCAACCTCTTTAAACGTTTGAAGAATTCTTTCAAATGCTCGCTCAAGTGCAGCAATAAATAATTCTTCCTTTGTTTTAAAGAAACGAAAAATATACGGTTGCGATATTCCTGCTCTTTCTGCAATAAGTGCCGTTGTTGTATTGTAATAGCCATTTTCCGAAAAAACTTCAAGACCTGAATTAATAATCTCTTCCCTTCGATCTTCCTTTTTTGCTCTAACCATATAATCCCTCACTAATTAGTTATTGATTGATTACTAACATAATATATCAGCTGCCAAATAATTGCAAGGGGTTCGTTCTTTATTTTTTATTCTACCTCTGTTTTACCAAAATTCGACAGTAAACAATGATATAATGATTTGAAAATATACGTGTTATGATGAAAATCCATCAAATCAGTCGCAAGCCCTCAGCGACTTAGCTTAATAAAATAAATTGTCTCTATGAAATTCCATAAAT
>NZ_CADEPK010000422.1 GCF_902829255.1 Metabacillus niabensis
ATTTTGTACTGTACAAATACATATAGATTAGCTACAATGATTACGAATGATTGATTAATCAATCTTGGGAAGGAGAGGGAAAATGCCGTTATCGGAACAACAATTACTAAATATGAAACAAAAAAGAAAAGATATTCTTGAAGCAGCTACAAAACTGTTTGCAACTGAAGGATTTGAAGGAACCACAATTAAAAAAGTGTCAGAAGCAGCAAATATTAGCTTTGGAAGTGTCTTTACTTATTTTAAAGATAAAGATGAGCTCTTTTATACTGCAGTTGTTGAGCCACTTAAGGAATTATCTGAGAATGTATTTGCTTTTAGCACCGAAGCAGAAAATCCAATGATAGAGTTGGAAAAGATGATCGAGACACACTTTAAGCTCTTTGCAGGGATTAACGCTTACTTAACTCTTATCGTTCAAGTTATAGGTCAGCATCATCGGTATCCAGATATATTTAAAGAATTAGACAGATTTCATGATGAATTTAGAAAAAGAGTCAGTCTCCTTGTAGAGAATGGTCAACATAAAGGGATGTTTGCACAACAAGATCCATTGACTGTTGCAACATTGTATACCAGTCTCCTCATTGGAATCCGTTTAAACACCACAGATACTAGATATAGTGATATGTGGGAACAGTATGTTTTATCGGCAATAAATCTATTCGGACCTATTAAAAAGTAGGTTCTAATTTTTTAAAAACTAATGATTGATTATTCAATCGTTAAAGGGGTAGTGAAAATTGTTCTTTAAATCCTTAAATCCAACCATTCAAATTCGGTTATTTCTTTTATTTATTTCTACCATGTCTACAATGACTGTGCTTCCTTATTTAATCATTTATCTTTCTGATCAAGTAGGAAATGTAATTGCTGGCATTTTATTTTTAGCAGTAATGTTTGTGAATGTATTGGGATCGATCTTAGGAGGGTATCTTTCTGACAGAATTGGAAGAAAGAAAATAATCCTTTTGTCTGAATTCATCATATTTATCGGGTTTATTGGTGCGGCTTTTGCTAATTCTCCAGGGGGTACATTTCCTTATGTAACATTTATTTTTTTCCTATTTATCCAATTTAGTACTGGTGCAGCCAATCCTGTTTATCAGGCCTTAATAATTGATATTAGCACACCTGAAGAGAGGAGAGTTGTTTACACTTACTCCTATTGGATACGTAATCTAGGTATAGCTATAGGGAGTTTGATCGGTGCATTCCTTTTTTTTGATTACATTTTTCTTTTATTTTTAGGGGTTTCAGTTATAGCTTTATGTACCTTTTTCATTACTTTTTTATTTATACAAGAAACATATACCCCAGTTAAAGAAAAAAAGGAGGAAAAAAAACATATGTTCTTTCTCATGTTACGATCGTACACTAAAGTACTATCTCACAGATTCTTTACGGTCTTTTCGATCGCCAGCCTCCTTATTGTTTCCGTCGAAGAACAGTTAACTAATTACATAGGGGTACGAATTACGAATGTAATTAATGAGCCAGTTCAACTTGTATCCTTTCTTTCGCTAGAAATAAATGGTTTTAACCTTCTTGGTATACTGAAAACGGAAAATACAATCCTTGTTGTTGTATTTACAATGCTTATTACACAGGTAATAAGAACATGGAATGATAGATATGTACTATTAATCGGTTTGCTTCTTTTTTTTAGTGGATATACCATAATAAGTATTAGTACAACACCATATATCCTGATTATTGCTATGCTTATCGCATCCATTGGAGAAATGATGTATATCCCTGTTAAAGAAACAATGTTATCGAAAATGGTACCTGATCATGCTCGGAGTACCTATATGGCATTATACTCGATTACTGTTATTCTTGGCGTAAGCACTGCTGGAATTTTTATGATAATTAGTAGTTGGTTACCCCCTTTAGCTTTAACATCTTTGATCGGTTTCATGGGGGCTGTTTGTATAGTTTTATTTTTTAACCTAACAAGGATTGAAAAATCTATAATAAAACAAAATAAAAAGGCAATGTGAAATTCACTCCTCCCAAGCCTTTTCTGCTAGATTCAATTTTTATTTTTGAAAAGCATCCTAATGCAATTTATCAAGTAATGTACTTAAAAGTAGTAAGTGGCCAGTAGATTTTCATACCTACAATGACTGCATTTAAATTCTTCAGTTTTTTAGACTTTTAATCCTATTTAATTATCATAATCTATCAAATCCATTTTCACTATTTTCAAATGTAAGGGGATCTTCGACAATAATTCCACGATAGTTTATTACTCGTGCAACTTGAAACTGTTGGGCAATATCCACACCAACAATAAGATGTTTATTGGAGATTCCTTCTATTGGTTGATTCTGTTTGTCTTGCTTTTTAAAATTCATAGTAGGGCTTCCTCCTTAAGAGTCTGAGTTAGAGTGGTGTCTATACTCATATCTTACTGAGGAGCTTTATTTTTCAAATCTGAAATTTAACGAGCTACAGGAATGCTCCCTCAGTTTAATATGAATATCTCTCGAATGCTCACTTATTCGCAGGATTTCATAACCCTTTAAATTAGATTTATGGGTAATGGATATGAGTTCAGATCATTTTGGCTTCGTGAAGGCATAGTGA
>NZ_CADEPK010000423.1 GCF_902829255.1 Metabacillus niabensis
CTAAAACACTTTTTATTCATCACGATGATTTTCCTAATTATTATAAAGAAAGCTGTGAAATGAAAAAAGAATCGCTTATGCGAATTTTAAAAGAGAATATGTCCTATACCATTCCAAATCAATTTCAATATGCAAATGTCAACATATTGGTTACAGTTGGTGAAAAAGAAAATTCAATTATGAAAAAATCAGCCTATGACCTTGTGTTAGCGAACCAGCTTTGCCAAGGAATTGTCATCAAAAATGTTGGTCATGGCATTTCGTTAGCAAATCCTACATTGTTCCGTGAAATCATCGAGAATTGGCTTGGAGAGACAGAATTTTCATCTCATTTTTTCAAGAAAATTGAACGGAAAATTGTTTAAGCGCTCTACAAAATTGTTGGTTCCTACTTCTTGGAAAAGAAAATAAAAGTGTTAGCAAATTTTCATTTCTACTTTTAAGACCTTTAAAACGAAACGAACAAAACAGACAAATAGCAATAACTCATGGTCACTTATAAAACGACGAAATTACGGAGGAACAAACATGGACATTAATCAAGCGACAGTAAATGAACTAGAGGAAGTAGCTAACTTATTTAATTTATACCGTATGTTTTACAAGCAACCTTCAAATATTGATGGAGCTAGAGCGTATATCAAGGAACGTTTCCAAAACAATGACTCTATTATATTTTTAGCAACGAACAACGGAAAGCCTGTAGGCTTTACCCAACTTTACCCAACCTTTTCCTCAGTTTCAATGAAGAAAGTATGGATTCTAAACGATTTATATGTTGCTCAAGAAGGAAGAAACCAAGGCGTCGCAACACATTTATTACAAAAAGCAAAGGAATTTGCGCTCGAAACTGGTGCGATTCGGCTTGAACTAAGCACGGCATTTGATAATAACAAAGCACAGCGGCTATATGAGAAATTCGGTTTTAAACGTGAATCACAATTTTATCGTTATGAACTACCGATAGCATAATTTGGGAAATATTTTATTATTTTAATAATGATGAAATGAATGGACTTCTAAACATGAGGTCCTTTTAATAAAGTTTTTTCGACTAATCTAAGGTTTACTTTTAAACAAACGTTTGATGAAATAAGCAATATTAAGGAAATACTTGTCGATATGGTTCAATAGTAGGAAACGAAAAGCTTGCTTTTTCACTAAAAATAGACAAAATTTACATAAACATTACAAAACTTTTAAATTATCTTTATATCACTCCTATAAAATGAGTATGTCGTACTATACTTTATAATTAGGAGGATAAAATGTCGAAATTTCATCACATTCTTACAAAGTCAGTCATTACTGCAGCGACATGCACCTTATTACTTTCACCAATACATAGCCGTGCTGCTGAACAATTGACAACCTATCAATATGATACTGATAAAGCTCTCCATGTGGAATTACTTGGCCGTTATACTAGTGGAGCTGGAATTGATGAGGGAGGAACGGAAATTGTAGCTTATGATCCGAAATCCCATCATGCCTTCTCTGTTAACGGTTCTGCAAAAGCATTAGATATTATTGATTTATCTGTTTTGGAAAAAGGTGAGCAGAATATTCCGCGTGTTAAGCAGATTACATTAGCAGATTTAGGTGTTGAAGCATCTGATGTAACAAGTGTGGCAATCCATCCTGATGGTGGATATATTGCAGTTGCTGCACCAGCAAAAGAGAAGGTAGATCATGGTTATGTTGTGTTTCTTTCAACAGATGGAGCATATCTTTCACATGTACAAGTAGGTTCACTGCCAGATATGTTAACGTTTACGAAAGATGGCTCAAAAGTATTAGTAGCAAATGAAGGTGAACCAAATGATGCTTATACAGTAAATCCTGAAGGTTCTGTAAGCATTATTGATGTGTCAGCAGATCCTAAAAGCATTAATGGTGAAGCTGTAACAAATGTTCGCTTTGCTGATGACATTATCAATGAGGATGTCCGTATGGTGCATGCTGAAAGTACAGCACAGCAAAATCTTGAGCCTGAATACATCGTTGTTGATGATCATGATCAATATGCTTATGTAGCCTTACAAGAAAATAACGCAATAGCTAAGTTAGATATTGATTCTAAACAAATTGTTGCGGTTAAAAGTCTTGGTTATAAAGATTATTCTAGCGAGCAAAATAAATTAGATTCATCTAATAAGGATGAAGCAATTAATATCCGTAATTGGCCTGTGTTATCGATGTACATGCCAGATGGAATGGCAACTTATTCTGTTAATGGAAAGTCATATATTTTAACTGCAAATGAAGGTGACGCACAAGACTATGACGGTTTTTCTGAAGAAGCAAGAGTTGGAGATTTAGCAGCCAACTATGATTTAAATGCAGATCTCTTTGAAGGGTATTCTCAAGAAGAGCTAGATCAAATGGTTACAAATGGTTTATTTGAAGATGAACAGCTTGGAAGATTAACGACTACTACTTCTGCTCCTATGAATCAAGAAGGAAAATACGAAGCTATATATGGCTATGGTGCACGTTCATTTTCAATATGGGATGCAAATACTTTAGAACAAACATATGATAGTGGAGCCGATTTTGAAGAAATCACTAAAAACGTATATTCTGAAGCACATTTTAATGCAAGTAATACAGAAAATGAATTTGATAACAGAAGTGATGACAAAGGTCCAGAGCCAGAAACAGTTACAGTAGCTAATATTCAAGGTGGAAATTATGCATTTATCGGCTTAGAAAGAATCGGCGGAATTATGATATATGATATTAGCAACCCAGAAAACCCGTCATTTAATCGATATTTCTCAAGTCGAATCTTTACAGATGAAGAAGAGGTTACTTCAGCAAGTGGAGACGTAGCACCTGAAGGATTAACATTTATCCCTGCTGATGAAAGCCCAACAGGTCAAAATATTTTATTAGCAGCACATGAAGTTTCTGGAACAATTGCTGCGTATCAAATCGGAATAGAAGTAACAGACCCAGTAGACGAAGAAAAACCACCAGTTGATAATGACAACAACACTGACACTGGTAACAATAATGAAAATGAAGAAGAGATTCCCGATAAGACTCCTACAGAGCCTGTCAATGATTCAAAGGATCCGACTGTAAAAGAGCCAGAAAATGAACCAAAACCTGAGGCTGAAGCAAATACGGATGAAAAACCACAAGATGAATCCGTCCAAAAAAACACAAGTGATACGAAATATGAGCTTGCTACAAATAAAATAGATACAGATTCTAATGAAGAAAAAACTGAAGGCAATAAATTACCTAATACGGCTACGATGAATAGCAATTTATTACTTATTGGTTCTTTAATCATTGCGATTGGCTTTATTTTTGCTTTAAGAAAACACAAAACGAATCAAAATTAAGCACTTGAAAAAGCATCGGAAATTTCGATGCTTTTTATCATGAAATCTCAAACATTTCTTTTAAAAATAAAATTTCGGATAAAATCAGCTGTACATCAAAAACTAACGACAAGGAATTTCGTTAGGAGGTGAACAGGATGAAAACAGCAACATTTACATTACATAATGAGAATAAAGACAATTACCGTGAACTTGAAAAATTTCTCTTAACCATCGATGGTGTTGAAAGAGCGTTAATTGATGTAAATGATGGTGATTTAAAGGTTGAATATGATGAAGATTTAATAAGTGAAGAAAACGTTATAGAAGAGCTTAAAAATAAGGGGATAGCCATTAATCAACGATAATAGATAATTAAATAATCTACACATTAAGAGGCAGTAGTATATACTGTTTCTTTTTTTACTGTAATAGCTGCCACATACTTTCATCAAACTTTTACCACTTTTATTTTTATTTCTTCCATAAAAGACATACTATGATTTCAAATTAATACTAGTTAAATGAAAGCAATGAACATAATTATAGAAAGAAGATTAAACTTTTCTATGTATTAATATCGAATCATTTTGATACTAATGATAATAAAGCTGAAAATGAATGTGTGATGGAATTGTAATAAAAGGTTAAATATGTTCTTTCTGGACAAACAATAATGGAAACAGTTAGAATTGGGACTCAGGGAGTACGAAAATAGACATTGAAATAAACTGTTTTAACAAGAATTAAGAGTTATAGAGTATAATAATGAAAATCAATCCATTTGAAAAACTATTAGTTGAGAATAATGAATAGTTTAGTAAATATAGACTATCTCTAGACAAAATTAAATAAAATGAATTTCATCAACAAGATAAATGCTCCATAAATAGTTTACAATTAATACATTTTTTTATTTTTATAGATTATTTTGAATCTTTTGTCGAAAAACAGTTGTTAATTATATGAGAAAAGTTATAAAATAGGTTAACAGATATTTCGTTATCAGAAGAAAGTTATTATTTCGATAATAGCTAAGTTTAATTTTATTTTGAACTGGGAGAGTTAGCTATGACAAATAAGATCAACATTACCCTAAGTACAACTAGAAAAGAAAAACCGAATCCATCATCTTTAGAGTTCGGACGTGTATTTACAGATCACATGTTTGTAATGGACTATAGTGAGACAAAAGGCTGGTATGATCCACGAATCGTTCCTTATGAGCCAATTAGTCTTTATCCATCAACAATGGTGTTCCATTATGGGCAAACGGTTTTTGAAGGTTTAAAAGCATACCGTACGAAAGAGGATAAAATTTTCTTATTTAGACCTGACAAAAACTTTCAACGGTTAAACTTATCAAATGATCGTCTCTGTATTCCACATATTGATGAAGAGTTTGCAGCAGAGGCATTGAAGCAATTAATTTCCATTGAAAAGGATTGGATTCCAAGTGCACCTGGAACGTCCCTTTACATTCGTCCATTTATTATACCTACTGAATATTATCTCGGTGTTGCACCATCTAAATATTATCGATTTATGATTATTCTATCACCGGTAGGTTCTTATTATAAAGAAGGTATTAAGCCTGTAAAAATTTATGTAGAGGACAATTATGTTCGTGCCGTTAAAGGTGGAACTGGTACAGCAAAAACAGGTGCTAACTATGCAGCAAGTTTGAAGGCACAGGAAAATGCAGAAAAGAATGGGTATTCACAAGTTCTTTGGCTAGATGGACTTGAGAAAAAATACATTGAAGAAGTCGGCAGTATGAATATTTTCTTCAAAATCAACGGGGAAGTCGTAACACCAGCACTTAACGGTAGCATTTTAGAGGGTGTAACAAGAAACTCAATCATTCACCTCTTAAAGCATTGGGACATTCCTGTTAGTGAGAAAAGAATATCGATGGAAGAAGTTTATCAGGCCTATAAAGATGGATTCCTTGAAGAAGCATTTGGAACAGGTACAGCGGCCGTTATTTCGCCAATCGGTGAATTTTTCTATAATGATGAAAAAATGGTTCTTAACAATGGTGAAACTGGTGAACTATCGAAAAAATTATATGATACATTGACAGGGATCCAAACAGGTAAACATGAGGATTTATTTAATTGGATCGTTGAAGTTAACTAATAAATAGTAAAAAAATGGAGATCGCTTTTTAATAG
>NZ_CADEPK010000424.1 GCF_902829255.1 Metabacillus niabensis
TTACAATATAGTAAAGTTTATAAAAAAGATAATTTTTAAAAATATAAGACTTTAGATGAAGTTGAAGTATATTTATTCATATATTTTTTGTCTTACTAATGATTAAAGTGTATTTACTGGTTTTTAACGGCACCAACTTCTTTTTCTTTAGTAGAAGTAGGAGATATGGTTGTTTACCTCAGTTAAACGGATTATATGATATGGTCTTGTTACTCCAATTTTATAAATTTGGAGATATTAAAGTTTTCATAATAAAAAGGTGATTCCATGGCAAATGAACAAGTTTTATCTTCTGAGCAAGTAATTGAAAAGGCACAGCGATATCTTTCAGAGGAAGATACCGCTTTTATTCAACGTGCATATGAATTTGCTGAAGAAGCTCATCGGGAACAATTTCGAAAATCTGGTGAACCGTATATTATCCATCCGATTCAAGTAGCTGGCATATTGGTCGACTTAGAAATGGATCCTGCAACAATAGCAGGAGGTTTCTTACATGATGTTGTAGAGGATACGGACGTTACATTAGATGATTTACGAAGAGAATTTAGCGATGAAGTGGCTATGCTCGTTGATGGTGTAACAAAATTAGGGAAAATAAAGTATAAATCACAGGAAGAACAACAAGCGGAAAATCATCGGAAAATGTTTGTTGCGATGGCACAGGATATCCGTGTTATTTTAATAAAGCTCGCAGATCGTCTGCACAATATGAGAACTTTAAAACATTTGCCACAAGAAAAGCAAAGAAGAATATCTAATGAAACATTAGAAATTTTTGCTCCGTTGGCACATCGATTAGGGATTTCAAAAATTAAATGGGAGCTTGAGGATACTTCGCTTCGCTATTTAAATCCCCAACAATATTATCGTATTGTAAACTTAATGAAGAAAAA
The DNA here is from genome assembly GCF_902829255.1 of Metabacillus niabensis. Lineage (GTDB taxonomy): Bacteria > Bacillota > Bacilli > Bacillales > Bacillaceae > Metabacillus > Metabacillus niabensis. The sequence continues at coordinate 897 of NZ_CADEPK010000424.1, forward strand.
GCGCCAGGAGCGGTTAGAATATTTAGAACAGGTCATTAGCGAGGTTCGTGAACGTGTTGATGAAGTAAATATCGAAGCTGAGTTCTCTGGTAGACCAAAACATATCTATAGTATTTATCGAAAAATGGTATTACAAAACAAACAATTCAATGAAATATATGATTTATTGGCAGTTCGAATTGTTGTAAAAAGTATAAAGGATTGTTACGCTGTTTTAGGTATTATCCATACTTGCTGGAAACCGATGCCAGGCCGTTTTAAAGACTATATTGCGATGCCGAAACCGAATATGTATCAATCACTTCATACGACGGTGATTGGTCCAAAGGGTGAGCCATTAGAGGTACAAATTCGTACATTTGAAATGCATCAAATTGCTGAGTACGGGATTGCGGCACATTGGGCTTATAAAGAAGGCAAAGAGGTCGATGAAAAAACAACGCTTGATAAGAAGCTTTCCTGGTTTAGAGAAATTTTAGAATTCCAAAATGATGTAACAAATGCTGAGGAATTTATGGAGTCACTAAAAATTGATCTCTTCTCTGATATGGTGTTTATCTTTACGCCAAAAGGGGATGTTATTGAATTACCTTCAGGATCTGTTCCAATTGATTTTGCATACAGAATCCATTCAGAGATAGGCAATAAAACTATCGGTGCAAAAATTAATGGGAAAATGGTGACGCTTGACTATAAGCTGAAAACAGGTGACATCATTGAAATACTTACATCGAAACATTCCTATGGTCCAAGTCAGGATTGGTTAAAGCTAGCTCAAACTTCCCAGGCTAAAAATAAAATTAGACAATTCTTTAAAAAGCAACGTCGTGAAGAGAATGTTGAAAAAGGCCGAGAAATGGTAGAGCGAGAAATAAAAAATCTTGATTTTGATATTAAAGAAGTGATGACAGCGGATAACTTGCAGCGTGTAGCAGAAAAGTTTAATTTCTCTAATGAGGAAGATATGTTTGCTGCTGTCGGTTACAATGGTATTACAGCATTACAGGTTGCAAATCGTTTAACTGAAAAGTGGCGTAAACAACGTGATAAAGAAGAGCAGGAAAAAAATATTCAAGAAGTAGTAAAAGAAGCGAGACAAGTCACATCACCTACATCAAGAAAACGCGATGCAGGTGTACAAGTAAAAGGAATTGATAATCTTCTTATTCGCTTGTCAAAATGCTGTAACCCTGTACCTGGTGATGAAATTGTTGGATTTATTACAAAAGGTCGAGGTGTTTCGGTCCACCGTGCAGATTGTACGAATGTCCATACTGAGGATGCGAAAGAGCGTTTAATTGATGTTGAATGGGAAAATCAAGCATCAACAAGCCGTAAAGAGTATAACGTTGAAATAGAAATACTAGGATATGATAGAAGGGGCTTATTAAATGAAGTCCTTCAGGCTGTAAATGAAACGAAAACGAATATATCGTCTGTTTCAGGCAAATCTGATCGAAATAAAGTAGCAACAATTAATATGGCAATCTCGATCTCAAATATTAACCATTTGCATAAAGTAGTAGAAAGAATTAAGCAAATTTCTGATATATATTCTGTCCGTCGAGTAATGAATTAATTTTTGTTAATATTGTTTTATAAGCAGGATGAACAACTTGTTTTTGTGGTAAAAATAGTTATTTTATGTTGTAAGGGATGAGTTTTATTTGAAAATTGTGATTCAACGAGCGAAACATGCAAAGGTTATTGTAGAGGGTAAAATAGTTGGCGAAATTGAAAATGGTGTTATGGTTTTGGTAGGTATCACACATGATGATACTGCTGCAGATGCAGAATATTTAGCAGAGAAGGTTGCCAATTTAAGAATATTTGAAGATGAGACAGGAAAAATGAATCATTCATTACTTGATGTTAATGGACAGGTATTATCTGTTTCTCAATTTACCTTATATGGTGATTGCCGTAAAGGAAGACGACCAAATTATATGGATGCCGCAAAACCGGATGTCGCAAACGTTATTTATGAATTATTTAATACGAAATTAAGAGAAAAAGGGATACTAGTAGAAACCGGAATATTCGGAGCTATGATGGATGTCCAGTTTACGAATGTAGGTCCAGTTACTTTAATAGTTGAAAGCAATGGAAAAGGGTAGGCTAACAGATTATAGCCTACCCTTTTTTATACAAAATATGGATTTTAGATTCCCTTTAGAAGGGAATACGATAACTTAAATGAAGAAGAAAACTAGTTGGTTTTAAAGTATTGAGCTAAACCATTATAGATTCCTTGTGATGTACGCTCTTGGAAGCTAGATGATTTGATTGTTAGTTCCTCTGTTTGATTGCTCAAATATCCTAATTCAATTAATATTGCTGGTGCTTTATTCTCCCTAAGAACATGAAAATTACCAAATTTAGTCCCTCTATTTCTGAGCTGAGTCTTTTTAGCAAGTTCGTTATTCACCTTTGAGGCAAGAGGTCCATCCTTTAAGGAATGATAATAGTATGTCGTAGTTCCAGTTACACTGCTGTTATTTATGCTATCGTAATGAAGACTAATAAATGCTTCAGCTTTTCGATAATGTGACGTACTAACTCTAGAATTTAAACTAACATATGTATCATTTGATCGGGTCATAAAAACATTAGCACCAGCTGATTTTAACTTGTCATAGACAAGCTTTGCTGTAGTTAATGTCATCTTTTTCTCTAACGTTCCTCTTATTCCAATAGCACCGCTATCTCTTCCTCCATGTCCAGGGTCAATAACAATTGTTTGATTTTTTAAATATTGTTCTGAACCAGGCTTTGATACTGGATTACTAACTCCAGTAGCTTCGACAACCCATCCAGCAACATACCCTGTTTTATTGTTACCTAGATTGAGTTTATACCAATCACCTGCTGTTTCAATTATCTCGTAAGTCTCACCTAAATTAGCTCTTCTGACAATGGAATGACTAGTTGATGATCCTGAACGGATATTTGTTCCATCATATATGATTTGGACCTGCTTCTTTTTTTGATTAGTTGAAGATTGATTTCCTTGATTGGCACTTGTTTGTGAGATGTACCAGCCTGCTACCCAACCTGTTTTGTTTGAGCCATAGCTTATTTTATACCAATCATTTTTTTCCTCAATAATTGTCACGCTCGTTCCTTTTTTAATCGAGTCTATTACTTTTCCAGTGAGATTTCCGCTATTTCGAACATTTATACTTGATGCTGTAACAGTTCCACTTTGATTAGCTGGACCGGTGTTTGAGACCGAATCGCTTGAATGATTATAGCTTAAATAATCACTATGGACCCAGCCTTTAACAGTTGATGTACGTATTTGCACCCAAGAATTCTCTTCTTTCAAAACTGTCACCTTGGCGTTTCTTTGAAGACTACCAATTCGAGTAGAGCTTGTTGAAGGTGACTTTCGGATATTTAGAGAAGCCGCCTTAACGGTTGCAACCTTTCCTTTCGTACTTTCTGTTGAATTTGATGCTGTGGTTGATTGATATGATACATATTTTGAAGCTACCCAACCTTGACTACCTTTATAGGAGATTTTTATCCAATCACCGCTTTTATCAAGGTATGTAGCTGCTTTTCCCCTTTCAAATACACCGATTACTCGAAACGTAGTTCCAGGCCCAGAACGAAACCTTAATCCGGTAGTATTTGAAACAACTGTTGAGCCATTTACATGCTCATTCTCAGTTTTACTATCACTATTTTTTTTGACAAGCCAATTTGCCACCCAGCCAGTGTTTGTCCCAGATAACCTTATCTTATACCAATCATCCTTACTTTCAATTAAATCGTATGTCTGTCCTTTTTTAACAGTAGCGATGACAGGATATGTTAGACCTGCTCCACTCCGAACATTGATGCTGTTTGTTTGAATCGTAACCTTTTCTGAAGCAGCTGATACTTGGAAAGTACCGTTTAAGGTTGAAATAAGTAAGAAATAGCAAATGAGAACAGATATCGTTTTTTTAATCACTAAGTTGGCTCCTTTCCGGTACATCATTAAAGAAAACGAACATCTCACATTTAAAAATCATTCCAGTCAAACAATGATTCATTTGAACTTTAACTGTAAATATTCATTTCTTTTTTTATATCGACATTCCTTTAAAAAAATTAAATAAAATCTTCCAATATAGGAAATGATATTTATAGCATTGTTAAAAAGGAAGGGGACAGGTCATGAGAAACAGCGGAAAAGCAGAGTTCTCTCATTCACAGCGCGATATATTTGGTGTCGATTTTCATGATTTTATAACGAAAGAACAAAATGATTCATCTTTAGAACTAGCATCTGAATTTGGAATTTCCTTAAGAGAAGTAAAGAATTTAAAAAAACATTTAAATCGTTCTTGACATTGTATGTGAAAGATTCGTATGATAAGATAAAATTCGATAAGAAATGAATAGTAGAACCAATGAGGAAGAAAAGTAAATAAGAATACAGATGGATAGAGAGGAAATGTCTAAGGCTGAAAGCATTTCTCCATTATGACTTTTTGAAAAACACTTCTTAGGTTTCTCGCTGAAAAACGATATGTTTAGTAGGTGTTGAACGTTACAGGCGTTATCTGTTTGAGTGGAGATTGTTTTTTTATCTCAACTAGGGTGGAACCACGGGTATAACTC
>NZ_CADEPK010000425.1 GCF_902829255.1 Metabacillus niabensis
CTTCAATGCTTCAAATTGAGATAACTGAAAGTGATATAAGTGCATACTTGAAGGATATTCTTGTTTTTTTAAGGGAGTTAAAAAAGAGAAATATTATTATTGCTCTAGACGACTTTGGTGTTGGAACCTCCTCGCTTTTATTTTTGAAGGAACTCCCGATCGATGTAATAAAAATTGATCAAAATTTTATTAAAAATGTTCCAAAAGAGGAATTTGATACGATTCTGTTATCTGGTATTTTTAAAGTCATCAAGGCTTTAAATAAAGATATTGTTGTTGAAGGAATTGAAAAGGAGGAGCAACTTATATATATTACTTCTCAAAATAGAACGAAAATTCAAGGATTTTATTTTAGTCGTCCATTACCATTTACTGTTCTTGAAAATAAATATTTCAATATTTAATCAAGATATTGTTAGTGAAAGTCTGCCAATAAGGGACAGGCTTTTTTCTATTGTATTAGATAAAAATATATCTTGGTTTGATAGGAACCCCTATATTTTCAACTTTTGTTCAGAAGGCTTGTCATCCTTTATTACCTGGGTAATAACAGATGTATGATAAGGCTAATAAGGACAAAGGACTAAATAAAGTAATAGAATTAAATCATACAGAAATGAAGGAGCAATTATAGGTTATTCACATCTTTAGCCCATACTATACTTTCTTAATAAGGTAGACTGTTGGATTTCATTTATATAACAGTTGCTCTATCTCCTTTTTTATCCGAAATAACCGGGTATATTTACTTGTCCAACAAAATACAGGCTATCAATAACTATATGACAAACAGTGCATTTGATATAGTGCGAACATAAGGATACAAATTCTAAGATAAGTAATAATTATTATTTTATTGAATAAATATATATCGATAGTTTTAATAGCGCTTACATAGATAACTTCCTGATAACTATCAAAGTATAAATAAAAATAGCAGGAGGGATTAGGATGATTTATTTACAGCCTGGAACAGAAGGGGCAAAAGTAAGTTTTAAAACAAGATATAACAATTATATTGGTGGTGAGTGGTTACCACCTGTGAAAGGGGAATATTTTGAGAATGTATCTCCTGTAAACGGAAAAGTATTCTGTGAAATCCCTCGTTCAACTGCAGAGGATATTGAACTTGCGTTAGACGCAGCTCATGCAGCGAAAGTGACATGGGGGGAAACGTCTGTAGCTGAGCGTGCGAATCTATTAAACAAAATTGCGGATAGAATTGAACAAAATTTAGAAACGTTAGCTGTTGCGGAAACGTGGGATAATGGTAAACCTATACGTGAAACATTAAATGCAGATCTCCCGCTAGCAATTGATCACTTTAGGTATTTTGCTGGCTGTATTCGTGCTCAGGAGGGTAGTATTAGTGAAATTGATAAGGATACAGTAGCATATCATTTTCAAGAGCCATTAGGAGTAGTAGGGCAAATCATTCCATGGAATTTTCCGATTTTAATGGCTGTTTGGAAACTTGCGCCTGCTCTTGCTGCAGGAAATTGTGTTGTTCTTAAACCTGCAGAACAAACTCCTGCTAGTATTTTAGTGTTAATGGAACTAATTGAAGACATTCTACCAAAAGGTGTCGTAAATATAGTGAATGGATTTGGGGTAGAAGCAGGAAAACCACTAGCCTCTAATAGTCGTATTGCAAAAATTGCCTTTACAGGTGAGACAACCACTGGCAGATTGATTATGCAATATGCTTCACAAAACCTGATTCCTGTAACCCTCGAATTAGGTGGAAAATCTCCGAATATATTCTTTGAAGATGTGTTGTCAAAGGAGGATGATTTTCTTGATAAAGCAATAGAAGGGTTTGTGCTGTTTGCCCTCAATCAAGGTGAGGTGTGTACATGTCCATCACGCGCACTCATTCAAGAATCAATCTATGATGAATTTATGGAAAGAGCTTTAAAACGTGTTAATCAGATTAAACAAGGTAATCCACTAGATACAACTACAATGGTTGGTGCTCAGGCGTCAAATGAGCAATTAGAAAAAATTCTTGCATATATAGATATTGGTAAACAAGAAGGAGCTCAAGTATTAACCGGTGGGGAACGGAATATTTTAGAAGGAGATTTGAGTGAAGGGTATTATGTAAAGCCTACTGTTTTTAAAGGGAGAAATAGCATGAGAATTTTCCAAGAAGAAATATTCGGACCAGTTGTATCTGTTACTACATTTAATGATGATAGTGAAGCACTAAGCATAGCTAATGATACGTTATATGGATTAGGAGCTGGAGTTTGGTCGAGAGATATTCATACTGCTTATAAGTTTGGTAGGGGTATTGAAGCAGGGCGTGTATGGACAAATTGCTATCATGCATATCCAGCGCATGCAGCGTTTGGTGGATACAAAATGTCGGGAATCGGAAGAGAAAATCATAAAATGATGCTTAGTCATTATCAACAAACAAAAAATATGTTAGTAAGCTATAGCTCTACTAAATTAGGGTTTTTCTAAATAATTTAAACTGACTTCCGCAAAATGATGCGGAAGTCAGTATTATTAGGAGGATGTTTTCTGATGGGAGATGTTGAAAAGGTAATCTGCACAAAAAAGGCAAAAGAGTTAATTGCAGAATTAAAAAGGAAGCATGGTCATTTAATGTTCCATCAATCTGGTGGATGTTGTGATGGTAGTTCACCAATGTGCTACTTAATGGATGAATTCTTAATAGGAAATGAGGATGTTTTATTAGGGTATATAGAGGATTGTCCTTTTTATATCGGAAAAGCACAGTATGAATATTGGAAGCATACACAATTAATAATTGATGTAGTAGATGGCAGAGGAGGGATGTTTTCGCTTGAAGGACCAGAAGGGGTTAGGTTTTTAACAAGATCGAGAATTTTTACAGAAGAGGAAAGAAAACAGTTATAATTACTTTTTCAATAAGTACTAGTTGTAAAAAAGATATTTATTATAATTTCTAAAAAACTTTTTTAGAATAGTTGACAAATAAATATAATTAAGTTATTATTAGATTCTTCCTACGAAAGGAAGTTTCGAATATTATCCCGAAAAAATAATTCGAAAAAGTTATTGACCTTTATTGGTTGATATGATATATTAATAAA
>NZ_CADEPK010000426.1 GCF_902829255.1 Metabacillus niabensis
ATATTCGGCATTAGCATTAAAAGGTTTTGTCCCATATGAAACAATTTATACATTAAGAGAGTTTGGTTCTCCTTTCCAAGGGCATCCAGATATGAAAAAATGTCCGGGAATTGATATTTCAACTGGATCACTTGGTCAAGGACTTTCATGTGGTGTAGGCATGGCGATTGCAGGAAAACGAGATAACAAAGAGTATCGTGTCTTCTCATTATTAGGTGATGGGGAATGTCAGGAAGGACAAATTTGGGAAGCAGCCCAAACGGCCGTTAAATATCAATTAGATAATTTAGTAGTATTTGTTGATAATAACAGACTACAAATTGATGGTTTTACGGATGAAATCATGCCGCTTCAAAATATCGAAAAGAAATTTGAAGCATTCGGTTTTGAAACGATACGAATTGATGGCCATTCAATGGAAGCAATTGTTGAGACATTAGATGAAATAAGAGAACTTAAAAATGGAAAGCCAAAATGTATTGTCCTTGATACCGTAAAAGGGAAAGGTGTTTCATATATGGAGGATGTTGCAGATTGGCATGGAATCGCACCAAATGATGAGGAGTATAGACAGGCAATTGAAGAAATCGCAGGAGGTTTAAAATAATGAGTATTATCGAAAAAGCTTTAACAACAAAAAAAGCGACAAGAGAAGCCTTTGGTGATGAAATTTTAAAATTAGGAAAAGAAAATAAAGATATTTATGTCATTGATGTTGATATTGCAAAATCATGTAAAACAAGTAAGTTTATTAAGGAATTGCCTGAGCAGCATATTAATGTCGGAATTGCTGAGCAAAATGCTGCTGGATTAGCTGCAGGGCTAGCTACAACTGGTAAGATTCCATTTGTAAGCACTTACGCTGTATTTGGTTCACTAAGAATGGCTGAGCAAATTAGACAAGAAGTGTGTTACCCAAATTTAAACGTTAAAATTGCGTGTTCTCATGGTGGATTAACACCAGCTAATGATGGAGGAAGTCACCAAGCGATTGAAGATATGGGAGTATTAAGAAGCTTCCCTAACATGACTGTTATTATGGGGGCAGATTACTATTCTACTAGAAAGCTAGTTGAGCAGGCTGCAAAAATGTACGGTCCGGTATACCTACGATTTACAAGAGATACAGTCCCAATGATTTACGATGAAACAGAAGAATTTACAATTGGGAAAGCGAAGCAATTAAAGGATGGAAACGATCTAGCTATTATTGCCAATGGTGATACGGTTCGTCTCGCAATTGAAGCGACAAAAGCATTGGAACAACAAGGGGTTTCCGTCAAATTACTAGATATGCATACGATTAAACCACTTGACCGGGAAGCAGTAGTAGAGTGCCTTGATTTAGGCCGAATTATTACGGTTGAAGATCACAATATTTTAAATGGCCTTGGAAGCGCTGTATGTGAAGTAGCTGCTGAAGAAGGAAAAGGGAAGGTTAGAAGAATTGGCGTTCAAGACCAATTCGGCCAATCAGCTCCATACGAAAAGCTATTAGAGCTAAATGGCATTACAGTCGAAAATATTATCCGTACTGCAAATGAATTACTCAAATAATATATAAAATTTGATATAAAACGATTAAACTAAAGGAGAGTATATAATGTTCGAATTAAATAATAGAGTAGCTATTGTAACAGGAAGCGGTTCAAAAAAAGGGATTGGACGCACAATTGCATTAACGCTTGCAAAGCAGGGAGCAGCTGTTGTAGTAGCTGATTTAAATGCAGATGGAATTCAAGATACGGTTCAAGCAATTCAAATAGAGGGTGGAAAAGCGTTAGGCGTAGAACTAAATGTGACAAACAAAGAATCAGTTGATGCTATGGTTGAAAAAGTTCTCGCAGAATATGGTCAGATTGACATACTTGTTAACAATGCAGGAATTTCGCAAAAAGTTACCGTTGAGGATATGACAATTGAAGATATGACGAAAGTCTTTAATGTTAATATGTTTGGATTATTCTTATGTACACAAGCTGTATTAGATACAATGAAAAAACAAAAGTTTGGTCGAATTATTAGTCTCTCCTCTGTATCCGCTAAAAGAGGAGGAGGGGTTTTCGGTGGAGCACATTATTCCGCATCAAAAGCCGCTGTATTAGGTTTCTCTAAAAACCTTGCTCGTGAAGTGGCAGTTGACGGAATTACAGTGAACTGTGTTGCACCAGGCCTTGTAAACACTGAGATATGGAAATCACTGCCTAAGGAAGATGCGGATAACGTAATTGCAGGCATACCTATGGGCAGACCAGGTGAAACAGAAGAAATTGCCTCAACAATCGCTTTCTTAGCATCAGAAGAAGCTTCTTACATCACAGGTGAAGAAATCGATATTAACGGTGGCTCACACATGGATTAATATTTTACTAGTTATTGAACGGGCATATCATTGGTTGGTATGCCTGTTTCTTTCACAGATAGAGGATTTAGTAAAGGATATGGAGGGTTAGTATGCCATTATTATATACAGCAATTGGGGTTATTTTACTACTCATTTTAATAATGGGATTTAAATTAAATACATTTTTTTCTTTAATTATTGTCTCATTCGTCGTAGCTTTATTATTAGGAATTCCACCAGAGAATATTGTCGCTTCAATTGAAAGCGGTTTAGGGGGGACTCTTGGTCATATAGGGCTTATTTTTGGCCTCGGTGCTATGCTTGGGAAATTAATAGCAGATGCCGGAGGGGCACATCGTATTGCCATGACCTTAATTAATAAATTTGGGGAAAAGCAAATACAATGGGCTGTTGTGATTGCTTCATTTATTGTAGGTATTACATTATTTTATGAAGTAGCATTTGTCCTATTAATCCCAATCATTTTTACAATTGCAAAAGAATTAAACATTTCGATTATTAAACTAGGTCTCCCAATGAGTGCAACCTTACTAGCAACACATTCATTTCTTCCACCACACCCAGGGGCAACAGCTGTTGCTTCAGAATATGGGGCAGATATTGGGATGGTTTTAATCATTGGGATTTTAATTGCCATTCCTACAGTTATTATTGCTGGTGTTTTGTATCCAAGGATTGTTGAAAGATTTATGCCAGGTATATTTAGTCCAAATAGAAAAGTTGAATCTATAGGCGAACAAAAGCAATTTGAATTAGAAGATACACCTGGATTTGGTATAAGCGTATTTACGGCAATATTTCCTGTCATTTTAATTACTCTAGGATCAGCCATAGATATGATCCAAAAGACAGTAGGATTTGAGGATAATAGTTTTGTTGTCTTTATGCGCTTTATTGGAAACGCTTCAACTTCAATTGTCATTTCGTTAATATTTGCGATTTACACGATGGGAATTGCAAGGAAAATCCCGATAAAAACAATGATGAATTCCTGTTCTCAAGCGATCAATGTATTAGGTATGTTACTTCTCATTATCGGTGGGGGTGGAGCATTAAAACAGGTTCTTATTGATGGCGGAGTAGGTGACTATATTGCTAAATTATTTGAAGATACTTCTATTTCACCAATTTTGCTAGCATGGACCGTTGCTGCATTATTACGTATTGCTTTAGGATCAGGTACTGTTGCAACATTATCAACAGCAGGGTTGGTTATTCCTATTCTAAGTCAAACACCTGATGTGAATTTAGTGCTAGTTACACTTGCTACTGGTGCTGGTAGCTGTATGGCATCACATGTAAATGACGCAGCTTTTTGGATGGTAAAAGAATATATGGGAATGAGCTTGAAAGAAACCTTTGCAACATATAGTGTCATTTCAACGATTACTTCAATCGTTGGTTTAGGTTTCATTATGCTTCTCGATTTATTTATTTAAACGTATGAAAAGCACTCGGGATACTTCCGATTGCTTTTCCCCCTCTTCATTAAACATTTTAACCTTATTAGCAAAGGTTAATCCCGGTGAGTAAAACCTATCACTTCTCCTTATAAAGCATAAGAAGTATTCAAAAAATTTGTGCGTCTAGTGGATTACTATAATTGAAGGTTGTATAATATATATATCAACTAAGTAGACAAGTGAAAGACTTTCATTGTAGCAAATCGATCCAATCTAAAATAAGGAAATAAATATTGAAAGAAGTGGTTTATATTAAGTTTAATCCAGTTTCAAACAGCAAATTATATATCCAAATTTATAACCAAATTCTTTCAGAAATTGAATCAGGTGCATTCAAGGTAGGAGATAAACTCCCAGCTGAAAGGGAACTTTGTGAACAATTTGGTGTAAGCCGTGCTCCGATTAGACAGGCTTTAAGTGCATTGGAGTTGAATGGCTATATTTATTCGCGTCAAGGTGAAGGGGTTTACGTGAAAAGTAATCAACCAGCAGCTGAAAAAGAACATTCAGCTCTCATTTTAGAAGCTGTTTCCCCAGAGGATATTGTTGAAGCAAGAATGAATATTGAGCCTCTTATTGTAAAATTCGCAGCATTAAGAGCTACTGATGAAGACATTGAGGGGCTGCAAGAGACGATAAAGAAGATGGAAGAAGAAACGAAGGCAGGGATTTATGTCCCTGAAACAGATGAAAAGCTTCACAATCAAATCGCAACAGCTTCACATAATGAATTATTTATTACATTTATGACAGCTATTAGTCAAGCGATGAAAAAACAGGAAATGTGGCAATTTATTCGAGATCGAACTGTCACACGACCAGATTTTCGAGATGTGAACTTTAAAGAACATCAATTACTAATTAAAGCGATTGAAGAGCATAATGAAAAGGAAGCAGTAGAATTGATGACTACTCATATGAATAATTTGTATGATAGATATTGGAAAGCTTAGAACTACAGGAAAGCTCTTGTAACTAAACTGCTCTATCTCTTAAAAACTAAAGCACATATGCTCATTTGTAGTAGGTTAAGGTCGCCAATTATAGCGGCCTTTTTTTTATTGAATTGAAGGCTAGACTAAGTCTTGGAGCTACCAAAAACTATTTAAAATGAAGATTTGTGGGTTAGTTGTACCTTTACTTCTTTACAGATAGCCTTTGTTCTGGCTAGTAAAATGTCTAAAGTAGGTACATTTTGCTAGTCAGAAACAAAGGCATTTGTAGCGGGATATTACCACCCTTTGTAAAGGGGGAATTTTTTTGAAGAGGCGGGGAATGTCGACTTTTTTATAAATAACAAGGTATTACCTTTGCTAATTATTTTGCTGCTTTTGCTGCTTCAATTGCAGCCTCATAGTTTGGATGATTCGTTGCTTCACGAACATACTCAACATGTGTTACTTTATTATTTGATTCAATGACAAATACTGCACGTGCTAATAGACGTAATTCTTTAATATAAACTCCAAATGCTTCACCAAATGAAAGATTACGATGGTCAGAGAGTGTTTTCACATTTTCAAGTCCGTTTGCAGCACACCATCTTTTCTGAGCAAATGGTAAATCGACACTTATAGTTAAAACTTCAACATTGCTTAAATTGGAAGCTTCCTCATTAAATCTACGTGTTTGCGCATCACAAACTCCTGTATCAATAGATGGTATTACTGAGATGATGCGAACCTTTCCCACAGAATTCGAAAGTGTCACTTCATTTAATTCGTTATCAAGTACAGTAAAGTCAGGTGCTGTATCCCCAATCTTCACTTCATTCCCTACTAATGTAACAGGTTTGTTTAAAAACGTAATTTCTGCCATTTCAAATCCTCCTTTGTAATATGTACCAGCTAAATGATGATTCTCTTAAGCTTACAATGAGCAATAGTGAAAAGAATTTAAATGGTTTGAAAAATCCCACTATTGACACCTACACTCATTATAAGTATTCTAAGTATATAAGTCAACTTAGTATACAAGATGACAACTGAAGGCTTCTCTCTTTTTTGATGATTGCAAACGTTACCACTTGCGTTTGTAAACATAGGACGATATGAGAGCATCACCAGGCTATAAAAGGTTTCGTAAGGGCTTGCCAAGTTTCTAGTAGTTTTTAATCCCATAGAAACAATTTTCAAAAAAGAGACGAACTTTAATGGGGATCTTCTTTAGAATTAGAAGAAGGAGCACTTATAAATAATGAGGAGTGAAATAAATGAAGGTTGCAATTGCATCAGATCATGGCGGTATAACGATACGGAAGGAAATTATCAATCTATTGGAAGAGTTGAATATTGAGTATGTCGATTTTGGATGTGATTGTAGTACATCTGTTGACTATCCGGATTATGCGATTCCTGTAGCTGAAAAAGTTGCAAACGGTGAAGCTGACCGTGGGATTTTAATTTGTGGAACAGGTATTGGAATGAGTATTTGTGCAAATAAAGTAATGGGAATTCGTTGTGCCCTTGTACATGATGTTTTCAGCGCTAAAGCGACAAGGGAGCATAACGATTCAAATGTATTAGCAATGGGAGAACGCGTCATAGGTCCGGGATTAGCTCGGGAAATTGCTAAAGTCTGGCTAACGACACCTTTCGAAGGTGGTAGACACGAAACTCGTATTAATAAAATAAAAGTGTTTGAAGAAAAAAATTTATACCTTTAATTTAATAAGCGAAGAGATGAGAAAATTGAGTTGCACTAAGTTTAATCTCATGATGCATGGTCGGGATTGACAAGTTCTCTTTGGAGATAAGTAAATACGAAATGCCAAATATACCATTATCATTACTCTTTTAAACTAATGGAAACGTTCCTTTAAATTGAGGAACGTTTTTTTATGTTTTCAAAGGTGACGGAGTGAAAAGCAATTAAACCAAAGTACATGACAGCTATAGAATAGACTTATTTATCGTATTACTTTCCAATTAATTGGAATACTTAATGAGAAAGAGTAAAGAGGAAGTCTAAAGGAGTGAGGTAGTTGAAGAGAGGCACCATACTAATAGCCTTCATATTGACAATGATTTTATCAACCGAAGCAAATGCTCAATTTAAAGTTCCAGATACAAAAGAAACAGAGCATTGGAAAATTGAGCTATTAGAGCCTTTAAAGAATGAGGCATTAATTCAAGCAAAAAAGGGGAAATACGAAGTATATAGCCTTCTCGTTACAAATAAAGGAAATGAAGTATATAACGTTGAAGTTGAAGCGTTTCGAAATGGAGAAAATGACAATAAAATGTATGGACTTGCTCCACAATTTGAACACCCTCACATGCAAGCTGGTGATACCCTTCAATTTAGTAATTTCCCTGTTAAAACAAAAACAGAAAAAGTAGAATTTGTTATCACGTGGGAGGATACACCTATTACTTTAAAAGATGGAACAAAGGTATTTGGAAGAAAATTTAAAGAAACGATATCATTTTTAAAAAGTTGATTATTATTTGATAATCAGCTTTTATTTTTTATCAGTAATATAACTGTAAAGCATAACGAACGCATATAAAAGAATATAGAGGAGATTGAGTTTTACAAAACTATTTTGGGGGAATCAAGTTTGAAGGACGATAAAGATGAACACATTGATTGGAATTATTCAGGTAAAACAAATTTATTGTTTGGTACTGGAGCTAATGCATCTGAAAGAATGATAGTGTGGGCTTCTAGTTTTGTCGTTCCGCTCTTTTTTTTGTACGCGTATTTCTTTAAAGAGCTCCAATTAACACCTCTCCAGCTCGTTATTGGTTTGTTCGTTGCTGTAGATATCGGAGGTGGGATGGTAGCAAACTCCTTAAATTCTTGTAAAAGATTTTATCATTCGCTAAATAAAAGTGAAAGTAAGATAGAGCGCATGTACAAAAACCATTTTCTCTTTAGCTGTCTTCATATCCATCCAATTATAATTTGGCTTGTATTCGATCCTTCAAATTGGGAAAATGGATTGATATGGTATGGATTGTTTATCACCGCAGTTCTATTTGTTCTGAAAGCACCTTTATATTTGAAAAGACCTATATCAATGTTGATGATATTATTAGCCATAATGATAAACGAATATGCACTTTACGCTATTCCAGGATTTGAATGGCTAATGCCTGTTTTATTTATCAAAATTATTTACGGACATTTGGTTAAGGAAGAGCCTTATAGACCTATAAAGGGTTAATGGAACGGGTAAAAGCTTTTTGTACTAAGTGAAAAATGGATAGGCAAGCTTAAAAATGTATAGACGTTTTGAAAATAAATGGTGCTCTCTTTGTGAAAGAATGCACTTAAAGTATTTGGTGCAAAGCCTCGTTGGTTGAGAAACTCTTTTTTACGGAGAAGATCGTTGTTTTTATATATGTTTTTTTCTCTTCAATATTAAAACGATGATGGTTATTTGATATAATAAATCGATATGAAGTAGATGGAAATATCCTTCTAGTGATTTACAACTAAGGCTATGTTATAGTTTATTGTTGATTGAGGGAATTCCTGTTGTGGAAATCAACGGTCATCTTTAACTTAGCCATACTTAAAATTTAGGGAGATTGAGCAAATTTATGGGGAATGAAAGAGAAATTAGTTCCGCTAAATTAATGTGGAAAATGACACGCCCGCATACATTAACGGCGACATTTGCACCTGTCATATTAGGGACAGTTGCAGCACTTTATGAAGCTGAGATTAATTGGCTACTATTTATTGCGATGATGCTTGCGTGTTTAGCTTTGCAAATCGCAACGAATTTATTTAACGAATATTATGATTTTAAACGCGGGTTAGATACAGCTGATTCTGTTGGTATTGGTGGAGGAATCGTCCGTCATGGACTGAAGCCAAAAAATGTATTAACAGTTGCCATTTTATTGTATATCGTTGCAGCCCTTATCGGAGTATATATTTGTATGAGTAGTAGCTGGTGGTTAGCAGTTATCGGATTATTCGGAATGGCTGTCGGTTATTTATATACAGGTGGTCCTTTACCAATTGCGTACACACCATTTGGAGAGTTATTTTCCGGATTGTTAATGGGAACATGCTTTGTATTAATTGCATTCTTTATTCAAACGAATACGTTAACTGTTGAAAGCATATTAATTTCGATTCCGATTGGGATTTTAGTTGGGGCCATTAACATGTCTAATAATATCCGAGACATTGAAGAGGATATTAAAGGTGGAAGAAAAACACTTGCTATCCTCCTCGGTAGAGATAAAGCAGTCGCGGCTTTAGCTATTGCATTTATTATTTCCTATTTATGGATTGTTGCGATTGTCTTAATGGGATATGTTAGCCCATGGGCATTGGTATTGTTCCTTGGATTGAAAAAGCCTATTTCAGCTATTCAAAGCTTTCAAAAAGGAGCAAAAGAACCTCAGTATATGCGAGAGGCAATGAAGTCAACAGCAATGACAAATACAATTTTTGGCTTTCTGTTAGCTGCAGGATTATTAATTAGTTACTTATTTTAAAATAGGCGCTGTTAAATTTGGAGTGTTGCTTTCTGCTACAGGAGTTCGCTTCAAAAAAAGTACTAAAAAATTAACCATCATCAAAAATAAAAATCATTCCCAAATGGTCGATGGGAATGATTTTTATTTTTTATTTGTCAATTCTATGAACTTGAATAGCTTGAACATAATTCTTACCTAAGTTGCAGTACGAAAGAATAGGATCATTTAAAAAGAAAATGGTAGAATAGTAGTCAGGATTGGAAATATAAATGATTTCCTAGAGTGAAAAACCTTATGCAATCATTAATTATTCGTTATTTTGAAATAGAATTATGTAAAAAAAGTGGTGATGACAATAAAGAAAATAAAAAATATCTTATTCTTCCTTCTTGGCTTCATATTCCTTGGGATTGGGATCGCGGGTACAGTGTTACCTGTTTTGCCAGGCGGTCCATTTTACTTATTAGCTACATTTTTCTTTGCGAGAAGCTCAAAGAAAATGGATAATTGGTTTAAAAATACGACAATATATATAAAATACGTTGAACCACTTTTACAGAAAAAAGGTATGACCCGAAAAGAAAAAATCCGTATTAATATAATTGCTGATTTCTTCATCATTCTCTCAATTATTTTTGTAGACATCTTATTTGTGAAAATTCTCATCGTTGCTCTAGGTCTTTACAAACATTATTATTTCATAAAAAAAATCAAAACAATTTCTCCAAACAGTGAGAGTAGATAAGTTTTTTTCTTTGAAATGCTCTGTTTTGGATAGAGATAGGTCGTCATTAAAGGCATTCAGAATGATATTCGTTCTGAATGCCTTTTGTCTTTTTATGGTTAAGGAATCATTTTACTTGCTAATCCTTCAAAAAAATGATTGACAATTCAAAATATAATAAATACTATAAAGGCATACTTATAAGTATTTAAATAACACACTAGTAAGTTTGGAGGTGACGTAATTGAAAACTACCCCTCGTATTATGGAAGCAGCCCGAGAACTTGCCTCAAGCCATGCTTATGACAAAATAACATTCGCTGATATTGCAAAAAAGGCACAAGTGCATTGGACTACTGTACGTAGGGCTTTCGGCAGTAAAGAAAAAATGCGACAGCAGCTGCTTGAATTTCAATCCGAAATAAATGGCCCTGTTTCATCTGATACGAAAACAAAAATACTCGAATCTGCTGAAAGAGTCTTTGCAAAGTATGGATATGATGGGGCAACATTAGATCAAGTTTCACTAGATGCCGGAATGACGAAAGGAGCTGTGTACTGGCATTTTACGAGTAAGAGTGATCTATTCCTTGCTCTAACGGAAAAGCGATTAAAGGAACTTTTGGCTGAGCTAACAGTGGAAACAAGTACGATTCTCAAATCTTCTTCTCCACAGGAGACTTTACGGGAAGTATTAAAGGCTCAATTTGCATCTTGTGAGCAAGAAAATAACGATAAACCACTTCTTTTATTTGAATTTATTTCAAAGCGGCGAGAACCGGAGATGAGGGAGAAGCTTGATACAACTTTCTCAGCATTATTGGCGGGGACTTCTCATGTTTTAGAAAATTATCAAGAAAAAGGACTTGTTTCTAACCAGGTAGATTCCGAGTCGTTATCAGTTACCTTTCATGCTCTTATGAATGGGATCGTCCTGATGTGGCTTCTGTCACCTAAAAGCGTACCTTTATCAGCACTTGCAGATGACGTTTCAAAGGTTATTTGGGAAGGTTTTCGCCCTAGAAATTGAACCCGTAATTTTGTTACGGGTCCTTTTAGGACATTAACATACTTTAGAGTATGTGAAAACAATAGATGGAGGAGTAAATTGTTGACAATACGAATGCAAAGGAGATTAAAAATGCTCATAGTCATTTTATGTTGTTTACTATTCATATTTGTTAGTTTATATGTTTACAATCTTTTAGCAGTCAAAAAAGGTGAAGGCGATTTTCCACCAGAAGGAAATTTTATTAATGTTGAGGGGATTAACTTGCATTACTATAGCAAGGGGAAAGGCCAGCCAATTGTCTTCTTGCATGGTGGGATTCTTTCAGGAAATGATTATAAAGATGTGATGAACTTAGCTGCTAACCGAGGTTATCACGCCATTTCATTCGATCGCCCTGGATATGGTTATAGTGAGAGGCCAGAAGGGATGGAGGTCACTCCTATTACTCAAGCAACATTACTGCACAATGCATTAAAAACTTTAGGAGTAGATCGGCCGATTATATTAGTTGGGCATTCATGGAGTGGCACGATGACACTTTCTTATGCCGTACAGTACCCTAATGAAGTTGCAGGTGTCGTTTTATTAGGGGCTGCCATGTATAAAGAAGGCTATCCAGCAGAAAATGGTGATGCTTTATCAAAAATCATCACGATTCCTGTATTAGGAGATACCATTTTAAACACATTATTAAAAACTCCACTAGGTAAAGCCATGGCAAAAAGTATGGTTGAAGAAACATTCGCACCTGAAATGACACCAGCTGGATATATAGAAGAAACTTATGCTTTAGGGTTCCGTCCAGGGCAATTGAAAGCAAATCGAGAGGATGTGCTTGCATTTCCAAAAACATCAGAAAAATTAAGTCCCCAGTATAAAAACATAAAAACGCCAGCAGTAATAATTGTCGGTCAAAAGGATCCCTTTGGAATGATTGACCAAGCGAGGCGGCTGCAGCAAGAATTAGTCAATTCGAAGTTGCAGATTATTCCCGAGATAGGCCATATGATCCCACAGCTTCACCCCCAAGTTGTATTGGATGGAGTAGAGGAGCTTAAAGTTCAGAGATAATTTGATTTTTCGTAACTATGGTTTATATAAAGGTGAACATCCAGTTAGCAAGATATAAAACACTATGGCTGTTAATAAACAGCTTTTTTTATTTCTGTAATAAATTTGAGGAATCTTAAATAAAAATTTTACACTGTTTGTACTTAGAATGAATGGTTGAGATAATCTATGAAGGATTTATACTGTTTTTGTTGAAGTTATACAAAAGCTTATATAGCGTGCTCGTGATTTAAATGAAAGATGTGGTGATACTATTGTTAACAATAGATAATTATTTAAATTCGGTGAAGGGAAATTTGCAAATACACTCAGATAGATTAATTCAACAAATTAGAAAAACGCTTGATTTTCATTACTATGAAAAGGTGGATTTATTAGATTATACAGCATTTATTCAGCCATACGAGCTATCGATTATGATGTACTCGATGGACAGAAATGCAAATGAAGTCTTTTATCAGGGAAATGATGACAATCTTTTTGCAGGGAGCTTTGACCTAATTGAGGATGTTGAATATTACCAAATACGTGATGAAAAAGAAGATGAATTTTGGAAGTTTTATGAGCAAAATGATGAGGTTATTTCGAAATTAGAAACAGATGTTTTTATAAAATGGTTTAAAGATTGCTGGAATCAAGCAGGAGGGAAAAACGTAAAATTACCTGCCTATTTTAGTTTTCATGATTATGATAATTGTTTGGATCTAACTCATAACAAATTGGTTTCTGATGGAGACAAATGGTTTTAAAAATACTGCCATTTAGTTTGATGGAGCAAAATCCAATTTTAAGTAAAAAGCAGATTTTGACATGGTTAGGAGGAGTTTTATTGTCATCAGCAAAAACATTGAGGGTATGTGAAAAAGGTCATAGATTTTATAAAAGCAGTGAATGTCAAAGTTGTCCTACTTGTGATAAAGAGAATAAGCCTTCTAACGGGTTCCTATCCAAACTTAGTTCACCTGCGAGAAGAGCATTAGTTCACCAAGGAATTGAGACGTTGGAAGAGCTATCTAAGTATACTGAAAAAGAAATATTAACATTTCATGGTATCGGACCAGCATCCTTACCAATTTTACGAGCTTCATTAGAGGAAGAAGGCTTATCATTTAAAAAATAGAAAATCGAGTATGTTTATGCTAAGAGTGTTAATCTGAGTTGGATTAACGCTTTTTTTATTGTTCTTGTGTAAAAGAAGAATTTATTAAACTTTTTCAAGCGAATTTTTTCATTTTGTTAAAATGGAGGGATTTGGAAAATGAATGCAGAATAATTAATAAGTTATGAGCCCTTATAATTGCTTATTTTTCCTGTAGAGGCTTCTTAAATCATTATCATCTAAATGATAAGGGAGATAAAAAATGGATAAAACGTATAATGAGTATATTGAAAATGCAATTAAGTGGGCTAAAGGTCATTTAAATTCTAAAGAGTATTGTTTTATTTGTTTGGCTTTTGTTGAGGATGCATTAGAAAGAAGCAATAACATTGAAATTTTTGCTGGAGATACTGCAAAAGAATCTGCAGATTTATATGAAGCAACTATGCAAACAGGTATACCGCCTAAAGGAACCTTTGTTTTTTATGATTGTTTTGGTGTCATTAATCGCGAGCAGAAAAATTGGGGCCATGTCGGCTTATCTATCGGTAATGGGGAGGTTATCCATGCTTGGGATCAGGTAAGAATCGATCATTACATGGATGTGGAAAAATTAACGACAGCACGAGGATGGGAAAAACCAAAGCTCATTGGTTGGGTACCGATTGAACGGATTATGCACGGATTTCAAAGAAAAGTGTATTAGTAAAAACTAATGCTGTTTTGCAGCCTTTATTAGAGAATTTAGGCAGGTGAATGAAACAGTTTTAAACGGAAGCATTCCTTCATTTTGAGGAATGCTTTTTTTATTCAACATATAAGTGTGATGAATACGAAAAAAAGCTTAGGAAATTCTAAAGGAAAAGGAGGCTTTTTTAATGTGTCAATAAAAAAACAGTGGCTACTGAATATTTTTATGGTTCTCTTATCGTGGATAACGTTTCCCTTTTTAGGTGTTAAGAATATAAAAAGGTTTCTTCCAGCTTCACTAATTGTTGGAGTTCTCGAAATTATCCATGCAAGCATTGGGAAGAAGCGTAAATGGTGGGTTTTTTACAACAAGCCAAATTCTTATTTATTTGATGAATTACCTTTTAATTTAGGTCCATTTTTATTTGTCACATTTTGGACTCTTAAAATTTCATTCGGAAATTTTAAATTGTTTATTTTGCTTAATGGAATTGCACATGCTTTCTTTGCATATCCTTACTCATATATTGCAAAAAGGATTAAATATTAT